>JAPLHI010000103.1 GCA_026389695.1 Chloroflexota bacterium | reverse complement strand
ATCCTCAGCCAGCCGGCCTTCGGTAAATTTTTCGAATCCCCTTAGCTCGGGTATTTGGAAATAAGTATTTTTAACCTCGCCTGCATCATCGAGGAAGATAGATATTTTGCCATGCCCTTCTAATCGAGTGATCGGATCGATAGTAATTTTTCTCATTTAATTGACGCCCTCCTTACCAGCGAGTCAGGTAAACTATAGCGATAGCATGTCCCTGCAGGGTCATAAACATCTTTGAGGATTGTACCTATTTCGTTTTCATCTTTTGAGTCAATTACCGAGGCCACAGCGCTGAGGAAATGGGCTCCCTGGTCAATGACTCCTTCCACCGCACCGTAGCAACCGGTACATGGCATATTGGCCTGTGGACAAAGAGCTCCACAGCCACCCCGCGTGGCAATGCCAACACACAGCAACCCCTGTTCCAGCAGGCAAATTTCAGGTTCCGGGATGAGCTCGTAAGTGCGATAAATCTTCTTAATCTTCTTAACATTCCTTTTGCGGGCGCAATCGTCACAAACTGCTTTAACATTATGAGAGATTACAGTGCCTTTGGGTGGCAATTTACCCTGTATCAGCGCCTCCAGGGCCAGCCAGGTCGTCTTTTCTTCGGGAGGACACCCCGGAATATAGTATTCCACGTCAACAATTTGATTGAGTGTACTTACAGTATCGTAGAAAACGGGGATGGTTAGCTCACCCTCCGGTGCCTGATAACTTGCCTGAGGGAAGACGTTACCATTCCTGTCGGTTGATGCAGTTTCCCTGTATACCGTGTCAAAGATTTGCTGCCTGTTGTGCAGGTTACCCAGTCCGGGGATGCCGCCGCGGCAGGCGCAAGCACCGTAAGCAATCATTATTTTGGATTTTTCACGAAGCATCCTGGCCATATGCTCTTGTTCGGAATTTCTGATGGCGCCGTTGAACAGGCAAACATCGATGCTTTGATCCGGCATTTCTTCAACGTCCTTATACTTGGCGTCTATAGCTACCGGCCAAAAAACAATGTCGGCTGCTTCTACAAGTTTCAGGATCTTGTCACCGATCAGTAGTTGCGCTATTTCACAGCCACCGCAGCTTGCTGCCCAGTACAACGCCAACTTTAGCTTAGCCATTATCTTCTCCTCAGGAATCCAGGAAAGCAAGAAAGCCCGATATTCTGCCTCCAGCCCGAAACGCGGCTTTATTGCCTGCCGGCCGATTCCCTTAAACCTAAAGCTTTCTTATTATTATTTGCTGCCTTGCATTTCAGGAGAGTTTCCCACATGACTCTCTCCAGAAGCTCGGGAGCAACAGGCTTAATCAAATAATCAACCGCGCCTATTTTCATGGCCTCTACTGCCAGTTCCACTGACGGATAGGCCGTTATAACTATGCATTGCAAGCGGGGTTTTAAATCCTTGGCCTCACTTAACACCTGCAGGCCGCTTTTTCCCGGTAACCTGACGTCTACAATTAAAATATCAAAGTCCTCTTTTGCTACCAAAGGCAGAGCTTCTTCGCCGTTCTCCGCAGTTGTAACCAGATAAGTATCCTTGAGCCAGTCCCTGAGTGACTCACGTATAATCGTCTCGTCTTCAACAATCAGGACGGAGGCGTGCTCGGCCGAGTGCTGCCCTGTGCTGTCTGATAATAATTTGACCACGTAGTCCTGTATAGTTGTGTCACCATAGACGCATCTCACCTTTAGCTTCTTATACAGCTCCTCAGGGATTCTTATGTGTACCTGCCTCTGTTTCATCTCTTAGGTAAGTACCTCGCAAGGTATATTGGTACTTTTACCAATATATAACATTATACCGCCCCCGTCAAGACCTAATTTAGCCCCTTGACAAATAATTTTTAGTCTGCTAACTTAATAACAAGTACTTGCGTACCACTGAAGATATAAATGTACCAATATACCATTTTACAGTATTTAAAATATTTATGATTTCATAGTACGTCTTCATTTTGACCGGTCCGGTTATCATTAACAGAATGGCGGAGGTATTAGTGGAACCGAGAATAGGAGTGTATGTTTGTCACTGCGGCAGTAATATCGCCGGAACGGTTGATGTTGCCGAGGTGAGCCGCTTTGCAGGGGATCTGGATGCGGTCAAGGTAACCCGCGACTATAAGTTCATGTGTTCTGAGCCGGGGCAAAACCTGATTAAAGATGATATCAGGGAGCTGGGACTAAACCGTGTAGTGGTTGCCTCGTGCTCGCCTGCTTTGCATGAGCCTACATTCCGCCGGGTATGCCAGGAAGCAGGGGTAAATCCTTATCTGTTTCAAATGGCAAATATTCGGGAGCAGTGCTCGTGGGTTACGGAGGACCATAATGGGGCAACCAGGAAAGCCAAGGCGCTGGTGGGAGCAGCGGTAAACCGTGTTTACTACCATCAGCCGCTGGAGATAAGGCAGGTTCCCATTAATCCCAATACGCTGGTGGTTGGCGGTGGTATTGCGGGTATCCAGGCCGCATTGAAAATCGCTGACGCGGGGCACAAGGTTTATCTGGTTGAGAGAACGCCCAGCATAGGTGGACACATGGCGCAACTGGATAAGACCTTTCCCACGCTGGACTGCTCGGCCTGTATTCTTACCCCCAAGATGACATTGGTGAGCAGGCATCCCAACATAGAATTGCTGGCCTACAGTGAGGTTGAGGATGTATCGGGGTTTATAGGCAATTTCAAAGTTAAAATCAGGAAGAAAGCCCGTTATGTGGATATAAATAAATGCAACGGTTGCACCGAATGTGAGAATGCATGTCCTGTAGAAGTGCCTTCCGAGTTCAATCTTGGGCTGAGTAAGAGGAAGGCAATATATCGTCCGTTCCATCAGGCCGTTCCCAATATTTTCACCATCCACAAAAGAGGCGCTCCTCCATGTAGAACTGCCTGCCCGGCCGGGGTTGATGCGCAGGGCTATGTGGCACTGATTTCAAAGGGTAAATATAAGGAAGCGCTGGAAGTATTCAGGAGGACACAGCCATTTGCCGGTGTTTGCGGAAGGGTCTGCACCCATCCCTGCGAAGCTGACTGCGAGAGAGGGAAGGTGGATGAGCCAATAGCGATCAGATACCTGAAACGCTTTATGGCTGATTATGAACTCAAAGCAGGCAGAGAAAAAGCTGTTAAGGTTAAACAAACACAGCAGGAGAAGGTAGCCGTGATCGGCTCCGGACCGGCCGGTTTAGCATGTGCTTACGACCTCATCAGGTTAGGCTATCCCATTACCGTCTTTGAGGCGGCGCCTGAGGCTGGCGGTTTGATGCGCTATGCCATTCCAGAATACAGATTACCCCGGAAAATACTTGATAATGAAATCAGCTATATCCAGGAGCTGGGAGTCGAGATACATACAAATACCCGTGTTGACAGCTTTAAAGGGGTTTTCGATAAGGGGTATAAAGCAATATTTATGGGCACCGGCGCAGGAATAAGTCAGAAAATGGGTATACCTAACGAGGATGTCGATGGTGTTGTGCATTCGCTTGATTTTCTAAGAAAAGTACGTTTGGGTGAAGATGTTAAAGTAGGAAAACGAGTAGCAGTGATCGGTGGAGGTAATGCGGCTGTTGATGCGGCACGCACAGCCAGGCGTCTGGGTGCGGAAGAAGTGACAATTGTGTACCGGCGCTCTCGAGCTGAAATGCCCGCCCTTTATGCTGAGGTTGAAGAGGGACTGCGGGAAGGTATTAAAATACAGATTCTGGCGGCACCGGTAGCGGTCCTGGCGGAACAGGGCCGGCTATCAGGCATACAATGCATCCGTATGCAGTTAGGTGAACCCGATGAGAGTAAACGCAGACGTCCCATGCCGATTAAAGGTTCGGAGTTCAACATACCTGTGGATAATGTAATTATTGCTATCGGGCAGATAGTGGACAGAACGTTACTGACCCGGGATCTTGAATATACAAGTTTCGGTACAGTCTCAGTTGACCCCACAACTTTCCATACAAATATCGAAGGTGTATTTGCCGGTGGAGACGTTATTTCCGGACCTGACGATGTAATCTCTGCTATTGAGGCCGGAAAAGAAGCTGCCATCTCCATAGACCACTACCTGAAAGGAATTGATCTGAAGGGAGGAAGACCGGTTCGGCCTGAGAGGGTCAAAAATGTACCCAAAGAAAACATCGTTAAAAAAGCCAGAAAAATTATGCCCGTACTGGAATTGGATAAACGAGAAGGCTTTGCCGAGGTAGAGACGGGCTTCAGTGAAGAGATGGCTGTTGAAGAAGCACAGCGGTGTTTGAACTGCGGTGTCTGCTCCGAATGCTGGGAGTGTGTTAAGAGCTGTGAGCGCGGAGCAATAGATCATGGCATGAAGGATGAAATTGTTGAAGCAGTGGTTGGAGGTATCATCGTAGCCACCGGATATGAGATGTTTAAGCCGCGCGGCATATATGAATACGGATATGGACGCTTTGACAACGTTCTCACTGCCCTTGAGTTTGAGCGCATAGTCAATTCCGCCGGCCCGACTGAAGGCCACGTTCATCTAAAAGATGGATCAGAGCTAAAAAATATAGCTATCATTCATTGTGTCGGCAGCAGGGATAAAAACTATCACGAGTACTGTTCCCGTGTTTGTTGCATGTATTCTCTGAAGCTGGGCCACCTGGTAAGAGAACATGTGCCTGGAGCAAAGGTGTATGAATTCTACATTGATGTCAGGGCCTTTGGAAAAGGTTTTGAGGAGTTCTACAACCGGATTACCAGGGAGGGCACCACGTTCATTGAGGCACGTCCCAGTGGGGTCACTAATGTAGCCGAAACACCGCAGGAGGAAGGCAAGCTCATTGTTCATTATGAAGAAGAAATTCATCCCGGCATACCGCGCCGCTTGCCGGTGGATATGGTCGTTCTGAGCACTGCTATGGAGCCACAGGAGGATGTGAAGAACGTTTGCCGGTTATTCAATATAAACCAGAGCGCGGACGGCTTTTTCCTGGAGAGGCATCCCAAGCTTGATCCCATAGCTACAGCTACTGACGGTGTATTTGTAATTGGGTGCTGTCAGGGTCCCAAAGATATTCCGGATACGGTGGCTCAGGCTTCGGCGGCGGCGGCCGAAGTGTTATCTCTTATCGGACAGGGCAATATTGATATAGAGGCGGCTACAGCTTTCATTGATGAAAAGATCTGTTCAGGTTGCCAGATATGCCGGATTGTATGCCCTTACAGTGCCATCGACTTTATTGAGGAAGGAGGGGTCTGCAGGGTCAACGAGGTGTTATGTAAGGGGTGCGGCGCCTGCGTTGGCGGCTGTTTCAGCAATTCCATAAGCCTCAAACACTTTACGGGCGAGCAGCTAGTGGCAGAGATGGAAAATATGTTGATATAAGTTTACATAATATGCTTATCATTTGAGGAAGCGAGGTGTAACTTTTAATGAAACAAAATACGGAAGAACAACCCAGGATCGTTGGGTTTCTGTGTAAGTGGTGCTCTTATGCCGGTGCTGATTTGGCAGGTACCAGCCGTAAAAAGTACCCGAGCAACCTGACTGTATTAAAGGTACCGTGTTCGGGCAGGATTGACCCGCTGTTCGTCCTCAAAGGTTTACGTCTGGGTTTTGATGGTGTTCTGGTTTCCGGTTGTCATCCCGGTGACTGCCATTATCAGACAGGTAATTACCGTGCCCGGCGCAGGATAGTAGTGACCAAAAAATTTTTAGAATATCTTGGTGTTCCTGAGCAGAGGGTTCAGGCCAGCTGGGTATCTGCATCGGAAGGGGCTAAGTTCGCCCAGGTAGTTGAAGATGTGGTTGAAAATGTTCGAGCCGTCGGGCCCAACAACTTGTTTAGTGATGAAGGTTAGTGATATGGAAAAAGAGCTGCGACAAGAGGCTGGTAAATTACTTGAAGAAGGGACGGTGGATTATATAATCGGCTTTGCACCGGGCAGCCTGAAATTCACTACTACTCCCCTCATAACCGAAGATATAGATGAAATCAATAACCTGGTAATCAACCCGTTTATCAATAATAATCTGGCGAAATATTTACCGGAAATTCCCGGGCGGGTGGGCATTATTGCCAAAGGCTGTGACAGCCGCTCCATAGTCAGCTTAATACAGGATAAGCAGATTGCCAGGCAGGATATCGTTATTTTAGGTATTCCCTGCTCAGGTTTAGTTGATCTTAAGAAAGTCGAGAAGTTAGCAGGCAAAGAAAGAGACAAAATCGATGATATTGTTGTCCTGGCAGATAAGGTTTGTATAACTGCAGGGGGTGAGAAAAAGGAGGTTCCCACGACGGAAGTTCTTTTTGATCATTGCCTTGGATGTGAGTTACAAATTCCCAAAGAATATGATTTTCTCATCCAGGAACCGGCCGCCGAAATTCGTGATTATGAGTCAAGCAGCAAACAAATTCAGGAGTTGAAAAAAATGTCTCCCGATCAGAGGTGGGCATTCTGGAAGGAACAGTTCGGGCACTGTATACGTTGCTATGCCTGTCGTCAGGTATGCCCGGCATGCTTCTGTGAAAGGTGCTTTGTTGAGGAATCTCAACCCCGGTGGGTATCACCGGTTTCACAATGGCAGGACAATTTAATTTTTCAGGCCATTCGAACAATACATGTTGCCGGGAGATGCACGGATTGTGGTGAATGCGAGAGGGTATGCCCGGTAAATATCCCCTTGAGGAGCCTGTCTAAAGAAATGTATGACCTCGTTGGTGAGATGTTCGATTATAAGACGGGAATGGATGTCAACGCGCCAGCGTTAATGACTGCTTATGAGCTTGTAGAAGCGGAAGGTTTGATCAGATAAAAGAAGGGACAGAAGGGACAGGATGATTACTAAAAAGATCAATAAAAAAGACATCCGGAAACTACTTGGAACATGGAATCAGGAGTGCAGTGTAATTGTTCCAACCAGAGAGCAGGGGATTGTTGAAATGGCCGGGTGGGATAATAAAGATATCAGTTTTTTGGACTGGTACCGGAATACCGTTGTCCCTCCCAAAGCTTGTTTTCTTCCGCAGTCTGAGGTGATGATCAGCTTCCAGAAGAAAGAAAATGGCTTAAAAATAGAAGTTCCCCAAGATGAACATAAGCAGATTATTTTCGGCATCCGGCCCTGCGATGCCAGAGCAGTCGCCATTATAGATCAGGTCTTTGCCGATACATATGATGACTACTACTACTCATCCAAAAGGCGAAACACTCTACTTATAGGTCTAAGTTGCAGCAATCCCTATGACAGCTGCTTTTGCACTTCCACTGATGTTAATCCTACCGAATCGGAAGACGTTGACCTTATGTTTATGGATATAGGCGATGAATACGTGATAGAAGAAATTACCAGCGGGGGAAAAGCCCTGCTGAATACGTCAAGTATGATTAAAAAAGCAACCAAAGCTGATATCAATAAAGCTAAAGAAGTGAGAGCTGCTTCCGTAGATAAATTGAAAAAGAAAGTTGATACTAAAGACGTTGACCGGAAGCTGCAGAGTTGTTTTAATGACATAGACTACTGGGAGCAGGTATCTGCGAAGTGTATCAGCTGCGGGATATGCACTTTCCTTTGCCCTACATGTTTCTGCTTCGATATCAATGATGAAATGATTAAGAAGCATGGAGCAAGGTATAGAGGGTGGGATAGCTGTAGTTTCAGATCATATACCAAAATGCCCATGGAAAATCCCCGGGAGGAAAAATGGCGGCGGGTAAGACAGAGAGTGTGCCATAAATTTGAGTTTTATCCCATGAACCTTGGTATTAATGCCTGTACGGGTTGTGGCCGGTGCATACGTTTATGTCCCGTGAACTGGGATATTACTCAAGTTATAGCCGGTCTGCCCGGAGAAATAAGTGTGCACAGCGGAAAATAATCAACGATATAGATTAGTGGTGATGATAAGATGACTATTACACAGATCAAGCAAAGAAAAAAAGACCTTGACCGGGAAAATAATGTGTATATGCCGCACATAGTACTGGTGGATAAAATCATCGAAGAAACACCTTCCGTGAGAACTATCCATTTCCATTTTAAAGACGCTAAGCTGAATAACGAGTTCACCTTTGAATCCGGCCAGTTTGCAGAGCTGTCTATCTTTGGTGTGGGGGAAGCCACCTTCTGTATCTCCTCGAGCCCCACGAGAAAGGACCATCTGGAATGTGGCATAAACAGGGTAGGACTGGTTACCAACGCTTTACACAGGCTTGGCGTTGGAGCCGAGATAGGATTCAGGGGGCCTTACGGCAACCATTTCCCACTTGATTTGATGTGCGGGAAAAATCTCGTTTTCATCGGGGGTGGAATCGGCCTGGCGCCTCTTCGTTCCCTTATCTGGAACGTATTAGATAATAGAGATAAATACGGCAAAATAGATATCATCTATGGCGCCCGCAGCGTGAGTGACCTTTGCTTCAAATATGATCTTGACACCTGGGAAGAGGATAAAACACTGAATACCGTCATTACTGTTGATAAAGGTGATGGCAAATGGAGAGGGAAAGAGGGATTTGTTTCGGAGGTGTTGCGGGATGCAGCGCCATCTTGCGGCAATACCATAGCAATTGTTTGCGGACCTCCTATTATGATCAGATCTACTTTCCCTGTTCTGGAACAACTGGGCTTCACACCGGATCAGGTAATCACAACTCTGGAAAAAAGAATGAAATGCGGCATCGGAAAATGCGGAAGATGCAACATCGGCAACTTATATGTATGCCGCGATGGACCTGTGTTCAGCTATTCCCGGATCAAGGACTTTATATCTGATGAATACTGAGCGTATCGTAGTATTAAAAGCTGCACGTTAACCTAAATAGGTGTAAAGTTGGAGTTATAATAGAGACAGATGGCCGGGATTTATAGGGATAGTGAGGTATTGTCTATGACCGGGCAAAAGGTTAGCCGGCGCTTGAAAATATTACGCGATCCTCGTTTCTGGATTGTGTGTATTATGTTTGCCTTTTGTATCTTATTTCAATATCCCCAGATACTATTACCGAATACAACATCATTTTTCTCATTTTTAGGCTTAACGCGCCATGCGGTTGAGCGCATTTTATTTTTGATGCCTATCGGCTACGCCACTTTTGTTTTCGGTACAGCGGCGGGCCTCATAAGCCTGGCAATTTCAGCCGTCGCTATGTTCCCCCGCGTTTTCCTTATCTCACAATATTTTGCAGACGCCTTATTGGAGACTATCGGCGTCATAATAATAGGCGTATTGATCATCATCTGGTTTGATAGTTACAGGAAGGAAAAAGAACACGAACATCAGGCCAAATCAAAGCTGGAGATAGCTGACCAGCAACTTCAATCGGTATTTCAAATGACAAGGCGGAATGAGGAACGGCTCTGGGCTTTAAATGAAATTTCCGCCATGTTGAGTCAATCATTGGAGTTGGATGAGGTACTGAAAGCTGCCGCCGAAGAAATTAAGCAGGTAATGAGCCTGGATATCGTGCTTATTTTCCTCCTGGACAGAGATAATAATAATCTCAGAGTTTCAGTCCATCTGGGTGTAAAAAAAGAATTGGTTTCGGCGCTAAACGGGCTGAGGATCGATGAAAGCTTTGTCGGTCGGGTTTTTCGGACAGGAAAGACTAATTTGATAGAGGATGTTAATGGAGACAGGGATCTTATATCGGAAATTGAGAAACGGGCGGGAATCTATGCAGGGATTGCTGTTCCGCTCAGAGCCAAAGGAAATGTTGTGGGAGCACTGGTTGGAGCTATGCAAACCCCACGGCAATTCCCGGCCGAAGAGGTAGAACTGCTTACAACAATTGGTGGTCAAATAGGAATGGCTATTGAAAACGCCAGTTGCTACCAGAGAGAGTGCATAGCTGCGGAAATGGCCCTGGCTTCAGAGAAACGGCATCGCGAGATATTTGAAAATGCACATGATGCAATCTGGGTACATGATATGGAGGGCAATAAATTAGGCGTAAGCTGTTTTTGAGTGAAACGGTAGAACAACCATACGAGCAGCGGTTGATTAGAAGAGATGGAAACGAGAGGATCGTAAAACTGACCACCAACCTGATAAGAGAAGACGACAGACTAAGGGGTTTCCAGAATATTGCCAGGGATGTGACCAGAGAGATGGAGATGCAGGACAAACTGAGCACGGCTTACCGTGAGCTCAGCGAATCGCATCAGCAGTTGAAAGAGAGCCAGCAGCAGCTGATCCAGGCTGAGAAGCTGACGTCACTGGGCCAACTGGCTGCCTCCATCGCCCATGAGGTGAACAATCCGCTATCAGGTATTTTAACCTATGCGCAGTTGCTTGCAAAGAAGATAAAGAGCGGTAATGTGGACAATGAAATTTTTCTCAGCTACCTGGCCAAAATGGAAGCAGAATTGATTCGCAGTACCAAGTTGATTCGCAATCTGCTTGATTTCGCACGTCAGTCGCCGCCCGCGTTCCGGCAGGTAAACCTGAACGACATTGTTAACCGGGCTTTTGACCTTACTGCTCACGCTGCCCAGCTTCAACATGTTCAGGTGAATAAAGAGCTTGATGCCAACCTGCCAGGTTTAATGGCTGACTTCGACCAGTTGCAGCAGGTTTGCACCAATCTCATTTTAAACGGTATTCAGGCAATGCCCACGGGGGGAACATTAACCATCCGCACCACAGCAGACAAAGTCCGAGTGAAATTGGAGGTTCAGGATACCGGTTGCGGCATCTCCAAAGAAAATATGACCAAGTTGTTTACACCCTTTTTCACCACCAAGCGTGAAGTTAAAGGCGTAGGCCTGGGGCTGGCCGTATCCTATGGCATCATACAGCGGCACAACGGGAAAATAGAAGTTCAAAGTAAGGAAGGTGAGGGGGCTACCTTTACAATTTATTTGCCCCTGCACACAGAGAAGCTGGCGGAAAAAAGCTGAGCAATCACTGTTTTAATATGAGGCTTTTATTAGGGAGAAAAAAATGAAATCGGAAAAAAGAAAAATCCTCCTCGTAGAAGATGAGGCACTATTAAGAGAGGCTTTGAAGGAATGGCTTGAAGACGATGGCTATAATGTGGAAGTCGCTCAATCCGGTGAGGAAGCCTTAGAGAAAGTTAAGCAGGAAGAATTCGGTATCGTTGTCCTCGATTTAAGGTTGCCGGGTATAGACGGTTTGCATGCATTCGAGGAAGTCCAGGATATTAAACCCGGTACTAAGGGATTAATAATTACCGCTTATCCGTCCCACGAAACCCAGCAAAGGGCTAAAGAAATAGGACTGATAGATTATTTACCCAAGCCGTTTAAAATTGAGGATCTGGAAAAAATTATCAGCGGGGCTTTGGAAGAACTAGACAAAAAGGAAGCAAAAAACAAAGATGTATGGTTGGAGCTTGGCGCTGTATCTTTCAGAATATGTACTCGTAATTACGAGTGCGGTCACTGCGCATTTGCACAGGATATACAGGATAGATTCGGTACCATATCGGTTATCGGCGAGCAAGAAGTTGAGAAGCTCAGGAAATTACCGGGCAATCAGAGGCTTTGCCGTTATACGTCGGTACATTTCGTAAAGAAGGAAAAGCCCGAACTGAAATCGAAAAAGCGTGCAAAAAGCAGGGGGTGATGAATGAAAGATTACGCGTGGCATACAGGTAATATCAAAAAGGAGGTGGAATTAACATGAAACCAATCTTGATTGTTGATGATGAAGCTATTGTCAGGGATTCCATAGGAGACTGGCTGCGGACTGCCGGTTACCAGGTGGAGACAGCTGAAACCGGTGAGGAAGCCCTTGAAATGGTGGAGAAAAAGGAGTACAGCATTTTGATTCTGGATGTCAGGCTGCCGGGAAAAAGCGGAATCCAGGTATTAAGAGAAGTTAAAGCATTCAAACCGCATATAAAATCAATAATTATTACGGCTTTTCCATCGGAAGGGTTGGCAGATGAGGCCATGAGGCTGGGCGCTGTTGATTATTTGATAAAGCCGGTTTTATGCGAGAACCTGGAAAGGTTGATCCTGGAAACACTTGCTAAATGCGAAAATGAGACCAAGGTTTGAATTACGGGGAAATAGTGAAAGCTGCCCTCTTGAAAAAAAGAAGTGCGAACGCAGATGTAGCATACTTAGCTGAACGTTATAATATCATTCAATATGACAACTCATTCATCAAATAGGTATTATGCGCATCTTCACATATTCTAATTACCTAGTATATGCGCTTGCGCATTGTACAAAATAGCCGATGTTTACGGTCTCTCAATTAGTTAATATGAAGTAAGAAGAAAACGGAAGGAGATAAACATCATTCGCAAATTTTAACTAAACAGGTATGAGCAGGCCAGGCAATCGGATTTACACTTTCGGCAATCCTGTAGATTTGAGTATGACTTGTTCGAAAATAAAGCGTATTAAGGAGATCATCATATGAAGGAAAAGGCAAAATTCTGGGCCAATCCGCATTTCTGGCTTATATTGATATTGTTTGCATTAGTAACAATTCTTCAATACAGGGAATCACTGGGCTTGCTTAGCGGAGCGGATTTGACTTTCGGGCTAAGCCGTCACGTTGTTGAGCGCGTCCTTTACTTGCTGATTATATTCTATGCAAGCTTTGTATTTGGCCTATGGCCCGGATTGATAACAGTGGCGGCGTCACTTGTCGCTATGTTACCCAGGGCCCTGGTGCAGTCGCTGCATCCGGCGGATGCCATACTGGAGATGGGTTTAGTTACCATAATAGGTATTGTTCTTTGCGTTTACAACGACCGGATACAGAGATATCAGCAGAAGCTGGAGGATGTGCAAGCTAAATTGCAGGTAAGCAACCGCGAGGTTAAGAGCTACATGATGCGCCTCAAGACGCTTCACATCGTGTCTGCAGCGTTAAGCCAATCGCTCGATCCTAAAGTTGTGCTGGAGACAGCCAAGGATAAGATAGCAACGGTCCTCTCCACCGACCTGATACTTTTATTTAACCTTGATGAAAAAGACAAGGATCTGAAGCTGGTGGCTTATGACGGCATATCATCTGCGCTTGCAGAGGAGATCGATCATATTAAGATTGGCGAAGGATTTAATGGACAGGTGGCAGCTACGGGTGAACCTCTAATTGTAGAAGACGCGTCATCGGACTCAAGGCTGACCAGGCTTGGCGTACAGAAAGATAAGATACATCCGATGCTGATAGTGCCGATTAAATCAAAAGGACAGGTGATAGGTACGATCTGTGTCGGCAATAGGCATGACCGCAAATTCCTGCCTGAGGAAGTGGAATTGTTGAGCACTATTGCGGGACAGATGGGTGTAGCCTTGACCAATGCGTACCTCTACGAGGAAGCAAAAAGAAATAGACTACAAGGTTAGTTTCGACTCCGGGGATTGAAAAGGGCCGGTATTATGACCGGCCCATGATCAAAAATTTCGGAATAAAAAAGCGGCAGAGAATAATATCAAATAAGTTACCAAGGTATGATAGTGCGTTATTATAGACAATTTCCTAGTTCGGGGGATTACATGGAATAACAGCTTAAAAATCAAACAGTACATTTTAGACCTGGCGTCTCAAGGGTTGGCAGATGAGGCTATGAGGCTGGGCGCTGTTGGTTATTTGATAAAGCCGGTTTTGTGCGAGAACCTGGAACGGTTGATCCTGGAAACACTCGCTAAGTGCGAAAATGAAACCAGGGTTTGAATTACGGGGAAGTTTAGTAATAGTTGACAGTTGCCTGACTTGTCTTCAGAAATAACAACTGATATCGGCTTAACAGCACCTAATTATATACTGCTTCAAAGTAAATTTTTTACATAAATTAGGGTAATCATAATGACTGCTCAATACTTAGTAATAAATTGAAAATCAAAAGCTAGTGCAGCGAATGGGCTGGGTTACCTTATTACGCAATGATCTCGTTCAGTCCCTCAATTACCTGAGTCAACTCCTCTGGAGAAACTTTGCTAACCAGTTTCCCGATCCTGTCTATAGAAAGGGTTCGGATTTGACTGATCTTAGCCCATGACTGCTTTGGCAAGTCCGTCGTCTTTAATTCAAGAGTTATGGGGAATCCGGCTCTTTGAGATTGGCTGGTAATTACCATAGCTATGACTGTTCCGGAACGTTCATTGAAAATATCGTGACTTAAAATTAGAACGGGACGTAGGCCAGCTTGCTCATGACCACGTACCGGATTCAATTCCGCCCAACGGATATCTCTTCTTAATATACCGGCCATCGGCTCGCATCCTCATTCAACCCCTCTTCAGCCAGCGTCTTTTCAAATGCCGGTTCGAGTTTGGCACACTCTATTGCCAGCCGGCTGCGCTTCATACGCCGTAGCTTATCTCTGACAGCTTCCTGAATTGCCTGGCTGCGGTTTTGAAAAACACGTTCACCAACAAGCCTGTCCAGTTCGGTAATGAATTCCTCATCCAATGTGATTGCTATCTTTTCCTTGCCCATCTTTTCCTCCTGGTATGACATTATATCATACCGATATGCGATAGCCAATAATCCTTTATATTCTTTGCTCAACGCAAGGACTGAGCAGTTATGTAGCACACCGGCTCAATCATTTGATAGCCAGGTGGTTTTTGGGCAGTTCCCGAACTCGTGTTTGAGAAGAAACAGCTGGTTCCGGCGTTGCAGCGGTTGATCGTTTCTTAGTAAAACATGACGTTATAAAATGATCTCGAGTAAGATCAGCAAAAGGATTAATAGTATGGACACTAACACAGACTTGACAAATACCTGCTGAAGCAGTATCTTCAATGTAGATACAATTTATGGAGGTTTGATATGAGAGCCCGCATTCAAAAATGGGGCAACAGTCTTGCCCTGCGTATTCCTAAATCTTTCGCTGCTGAAGTAGGATTCCAGAGGGAAACGCCGGTTGAAGTATCACTGGCAGAGGGTAAACTGGTAATTACGCCTGTGGCTATCCCGAAGCTGACCCTCAAACAACTTCTGACACAGGTCACCAAAGAGAATTTGCATCACGAGGTTGATGCCGGCCTTGCGATAGGGAACGAAACGTGGTAAATTCCCGGATTTATATTCCTCAATGTGGGGATGTGGTGTGGGTTACCTTGAATCCACAAGCAGGTCACGAACAGGGGGGACGTCGTCCTGCCGTTGTTCTGTCACCTGGTAACTATAACGATAAGACAGGACTGGCTATCCTTTGTCCTATTACCAGCCAGATCAAGGGCTATCCATTCGAGGTGCTTATTCCTGAGGGGTTGCCGATAGCTGGGGCAATCTTATCTGACCAGGTCAAAAGTCTAGATTGGCGTGCTCGAAATGCAGAATTGATATGCAGGTTGCCTACCGAGACAATCTCAGAGATACTCCAGAAATTGGGTACGTTGTTATCGCAGTGAGGAAGCACAAGAACCAGCAGGGTGAAATAGCTGATTCAGTAGCATTGACATTTGGTAATATTATCACCGTAATGACCCTTGAACCAACTCAAACAAACATCAGGATGCAACTCGACCTCGTGCCACCAATTATCACTATAGTCAAACAGGTGCAGGAATTTCTGGCCGGTATGCAGATAGAGACTGTCTATCCTGGTGCGATTGGCGAGTTTAACTGTTTCGGGTGCATCAGGATCTGATGTAGTATATTCACTCGCCCTGTCATAGGGTTTGTTGCTCATAAAGAAGCTGTACAGGTGTTCGTCAAAACGGTTAAAGGCATTAAATATTGCTTTGTGCAGGCTGGACAGCATCTGGTTTTCTTTTATCTCAATAATGCGCCATATGTTTGGACTGGAGCTGAGCGAGACTTTGAATTGATAGACCCTGGGAACGTTAGACTTGGTCAGCCCTGTTGTCATAACTCTATCTGCTGCCTTACCTCATTGCTTAAACTCCTTCTCAAAACTGTGAACGTTTTTCAAAACCTCTTGAGCCAAGGTGTTCTGGGGCTCGATATGCACTGCTTTTTCAGCGTATTCCCTGGCTTTGCTAAAATTGGCTGCCGATAGGTATGCGGCTGCAAGGTCGGTCAAAATATTAATGTTGGTCGGTGCCAATT
>JAPLHI010000212.1 GCA_026389695.1 Chloroflexota bacterium | reverse complement strand
AAGAAACACATTTGGATGGTCTGGCGCGTGGTGCAGTTCGTCACGCGTTCCCAGTACGATAAAGCTGAGGAAGTGCTGTCTGCAAAGGATAAGGAAAAGCTCATCCTCATGACCATTTCCATAGGCGGGAAGCTCCGCATCACCTATCTCAAGCCAAATGATGAGAAGTCAATACGTGTAATCAAGCCGCTGGCGGTGGGAGATTTCACTTATGCAGGCAAGACCTTTCGCGGCCTGCGTGCCTTCTGCCTCAAACGTGGAGAGGAAAGGAGTTTCATGATAGATAGGATACTGGAGGCGTTGCAGGAGGAGTAAAAGAGCCGGCACCGTCATGGGTTCACTCCAATCGCGGAATAACTCAATTATCATCATTCAGGGGGTTTCGCATATCGCTATTTCTCTAATACTATTGACACAGTACTCAGGTCTGCGTATTCTTATGCTTAAATAAATCAGGAGGTTTGGATATGGCAAAATCATCTACCGGGTTAGAGGAAAATGTTGCTGGGTTATTGTGCTATGTGGTTGGGTGGATAACGGGATTGATCTTTTTTTTGATCGAGAAAGATAGCAAGTTTGTCAAGTTTCACGCCATGCAGTCTATTATTACATTCGGGGCTCTGGCGATCATCGCTATCATATTAAATTATATTCCATTCGTGGGATGGGTTGTGGGAGGGCTTCTCGGCATTCTCGGATTGGTCCTGTGGATAGTATTGATGATTAAAGCTTACCAGGGGCAGAAATTCAAGCTGCCTGTAATTGGTGACCTGGCCGAGAAATGGTCTGCCTGATCGTCAGGTGCGTCAAGTATAGGTTTTTACGGTACTTTGGTACTATGCGATCGTGCAAAGGTATAAATTAGACAGGTAAAAGTATTGACACGCAAGCGATTAATGTTCTATGCTTCCACATAAATACTTCCAGGAGGTTTGTAGATGCAAGCTTATTGCATGAAGTGCCGTGCGAAGAAAGAGATGAAAACCCCCAAAGCCATCACGATGAAGAATGGTAAACCGGCTACTCAGGGGGTGTGTCCTGCTTGTGGGACCAAGATGTTCAGGATCGGGAAAGCATAAAGAAGTAGCATCTCTGAACGCATAAAGGCTGGGCGTTTGCCCAGCCTTTTGATTTTAGTATTGAATTCGCTGTTATGATCGTTGGTGGTCTATCTCATTTTTGCCTGAAGAATTTAGGTATAACCTGCGGGATTATCAAGCGGTTTCCCTGACGCGGCGTATTCTGTTAATGCATTCCGGTATTCATTGACGAGTTTATCTGCTATATTACTCCAACTGTATTCAGCAAGGCAGTTGCACAAATTATTGTATTTTTCCAGCTTTATCTCCTCCGCATCCAACATGTGATTGATATGGGTTGCTAAATTTGGAGGAGTGTTATCCTTTGATATGCGGCATATAGGGCATTTGTGCGCCAAATCCTTAATTCCTCCGACATCTGGCGCTATGATGGGGGTACCGCATGCCAGCGATTCAAGGGCGACAAGGCTAAAACTTTCGTAATGTGAAGGAATTACGCAGAAATCAGCAGCGTTGTAATAGTAGTGTATCTCTTCATGTGCTATCGAACCCCTGAAATCTACCTTTCCCTGTATATTCCGCTTGTTCATATCCAGCAAGGTTGCTGATTCGTACTCTGATTTACCGTCACCGCCGATCACTACGAGTTCAAAATCATTCCTGTTATTCAGCATTTCCACGGCTTTAAGCAGGCTATCAAGACCTTTTACGGGATCAATCCTGCCCACAAATAGCGCTACTTTTTTCGAGTTTAGCTGACAAACCTTTCTGGCCAGCCGCTTGTCCATAGGGCGGAATTGTTCAAGGTCTATTCCACATGGAATCGTAACGATTTTGTCTCTTTGCGTAGTATAGTTTTTCAGCAATTCCAATTTGTCTTTCTCTGAAAGTGTAATAATCCTGTTGCAGAGTTCCATAATATGCTGCTCATTTTGAATCCGGAATTCCGGCTCTAAGATTCCCAAACCAAGATTGTTTTTAACTGCGCCCAGCGTATGGAACATTGTAATATGCGGAATATCCCATGACTTCTGCAATTGCACACCGACCAGACCGGATAGCCAGTAATGGCTGCTGATTAAATCATAGTCGCGCCCGGTGTGTGCCTTATAAGAATGAATCGATTCCAAAATGTTGGTAGTATATGAATTTAAGTTGTTTTCAGTGATATTGCTGTATTCGTCCGCTTTCAAATGGATTAACCGGATGCGGTTCCCGATCTCTACTACTTCCTGCTGATCACAACAGGAATTGGCCGTTGTGAATATATCTACGCAATGCCCTTTCCCCCCCAGATGTTTAGCGATTTCTTTTAGGTATACGTTCATACCGCCCGTATAGCGGCTGCCCGGTTTAGCCCATGGGCAGCTATGCAGGCTTAGCAGTGCTATATTTAATGAATCCATCAACGTTGGCTTCCTCTGAAGAATCGATTACTGTTTTTTAATTATACATCTGTACACAGGGGTCGCTGTGCCGCCAAGATGAAATTTGTATTGCTCGTTTCCTTTAAGAAAATCAAATCTTTTTTTATGTTTTTCTATACTGTCCTTTATACAATAATACTTGGATAATAATCCGACGCTTAACCACCGGTAACGCGGATCATAGCCGCTGTTATATAAATAAGTATCCTCCTGGTAATCAAAGCAGAGAGTACTCGCCACGGGTAAAGCACCAATTTCAAGAACTCCCAGATTCAACTTATTTTGCTCCGACATAGAATTGATCACCGACTCAAAGAAACTTTCTATTTCAGCCGTCAAAAAAGACTTTTTATCTGATCTGCTTTCTTGAAAAAAATGTAAAAAAGTGTCAATATCTGATTTGGCAGCTTTAGTTTCAATTCTGAATTTTATATCGCCCTCCTCGTTTAGCCTTCTTTCTTTCCGTAACAGCTCATGCCGTTGCTTGCCGCTGAGTGATCCTGTGTATTTTTCCAGCGTATCCGGCAGATCGACTGCTACGATTACGTCAGATTGCAGGCAGGATACTTCCCATCCTCTGATCATAGCAAGATGCTGCAAATGCCTTAGGACAGTAGATTCAGGTAATAGCGGGGAGAGATCGAGTTCCTTGATGTTTGTTGCACTTAAATAATCTAAAAGTGCTGCGAAAAATGCCTCTTCCTTTGCATCATCAATGACAAAATCGAGAAACTCACATACGTCGTCGCTGCCGATAAAATGTAAAATTCCATCTTTTAAACGTAAAGGCGCAATGCCAATAATTGTGTTCTCTTCTTTGATTGAACTCAGAAATAACTCATCATCAGAGGCGAAGTGACTCCACCACAATTCGGACCACTCCGCTGACGAGAATAACAGCTTCGTATTGGATGC
>JAPLHI010000069.1 GCA_026389695.1 Chloroflexota bacterium | reverse complement strand
TTTGCCCTGATGCTTTTTGCATTTACACTCAACCTGCCATCCCTCATTCCCGTGATTATCTACCTTGTACTGATAGGCATCTCCATGGGAGCGTTCGTACCACCAAACAATAGCTTAACCCTCAATTCCATACCGCAGGAGATCCTGGGCGCCGGTTCAGCCGCATCAAGAGCTTTGCAGAACCTGGGAATGGTTCTGGGTGTGGCTATCTATGAGACCATCTTCTCGGCCGTATTACCCAGTTCCACGCTCGGCTCCAGTCTTTCTACAGCCAATATACCGCACGATGTATTGAATGAAGGTTTCCGCAATGCCTTTATTGCCGGCGCCATAATGTGTGCCGTAGGTTTCATACTTTCACTGCTGGCAAAGGAAAACAAAAACGCTGAGCTTAAACCAGGCGTGCGGGAATTTGTAGCTTAAACCAGCAACAGAGAACAACGATGCCTGACTGCGCCATAAGAAAGGTTGAAGACAGCGATCGCAATGCTGTAGTAGAGATTTTCAATTACTTTATAGAAAATAGCTTTGCGGCCTACCCTGATAAAAAGGCCGGCGATGGTCTGTTTGACGCATTACAAGGTATAAGCCGTGGTGGAATTTTCTATGTGATTGAAGCTCCTGATAACAAAATTGTTGGCTTTGGCCTTCTCCGCGGTCATCAGCCTACGGAGGCCTTTAACCGCAGCTCAGAGCTAACCTATTTCATACTGCCCGAATACAACCGGCAGGGACTGGGTACCAAACTGCTGAAAGTCATTGAAGAGGATGCCAGGAGGCTCGGGGTAGAAACAATCCTTGCCAATATATCCTCGCTTAACCGGCAAAGCCTGAACTTTCATACTAAGAATGGCTTTACTGAGTGCGGTTGCTTTAAGCATATCGGCAGTAAGTTCGGCAAGGATTTTGATGTAATCTGGATGCAGAAGTTCCTCTAAAAATGGAAACCCCTCTTGTTTTATCCAAGAGGGGCACTAGTAAACGTGATATCAGGTTACTTCCAGCGGAACTTGAATGGTCCGAAATCAAACTCATTGTCATCCGGCATCTGCGGGATTGTGGATGTAGTTAATTTTTCCGGCCATTCTCCCAATTCCACGGGGACGGAGATTTTTTCATTTCCCCGTTGTATCAAAAGCGTAACCTTATCGCCGGGCTTCTTGGTATTAAAGTAAGCAATAAGATCCTGAACTTTGGAAACCGGTTTTTCATCCACGGCCAGGATCATATCGCCCCCGCCGGCGGGCACATTCTGCTGATCTCTCCCACTTCCCTTAAGGCCGGCTTTTTCTGCAGGGCTTGAAGGTATAACGGTTATTACATAGACACCTTTCTCTAATGTTAGATTCAGCCTCTTAGCTACCTCCTGATCAATGGGCATACCTTCTATACCCAGCCAGGCCGATTTAATTTTTTCACCTTTCACCAGCTGGGGAAGTAAGGCTTTGGCAGTGTTAATCGGTATGCAAAATCCGACGCTGTTGGCATCATATTCTATGGCTGTATTAATGCCAACGACCTCACCCCTGGAATTAAGCAGAGGCCCGCCAGAATTACCAGGATTTATGGCCGCATCTGTCTGAATTATATTTGTCATCTGGCGCTCGGTCGCGCCTGTAATAGATCTGCCTACGCCGCTGACTATACCTACGGTAATTGAACCCTGAAGTCCAAAGGGAGAGCCAAGGGCTATAGCCATCTGTCCCGGCTTTAATTGGTCTGAATCACCCAGAGGCAGGGCGGTCAGATTAGCTATTTTAGACGCGTCCACCTGTATAAGCGCTATATCGTTGTTACGATCGGTACCTAATACCTTTGCTTCGAACTGATTCCCATCATTAAGCCTTACTTTGACACTGGTAGCTTTATCGACAACATGATTATTGGTCAAGATGTGCCCCTGGTCATCAATGATGAAACCGGAACCCTGGCCTTTTTGCTTCGGCAGTTCGAATCCGAACGGATTTAGCAGTTTTGTAGAAATCTCAACGATTGATTCTATTTCAACAACTGCAGGAATAGCGCGTTCGTATAGTGCGACCGTGGAGCTTTCGTCGTAGAGAGAGGTCGCCTGTATGTTAGCCGATCCGCTCGAAGGCAGATTAACTGTTTGCGGCTGAAATATTTTTGCCGTAGTCGGAGAGCATCCCGATAAAAGTAAAACTGCAATAATAAAGACTGAAGCTATAGAAATGGTAAATATCCTGTTTATTTTTATTGTATTCACAAGATTATTCAAAGACATAATAACCTCCTTTGATAGCTGAATTAAGTGGAACTTTTTAAAGCTCGGTGATTAAACGGAAATCATATTCGGATAACTGCTTGAACTGGGGCTCCAATATTCTTTCAGTCTTGCTCTCGCTCAGGTTAACCTGGATCAGCCAGATCTTACCATTCACATCTATGGGCACAATCACAAGGTTTGTAGCAGGTGTAACTTTTACCAGACTTCCATTGACAATGGTAATCGCCGAAATTGACGAAAATGACGGAAAAACTTTGCCAATTTTTCCTCCCTTATCGATCATGTCCTTCACCTTGGGATCGGACATAGCTATTTTTATAGCATCGGACTGTGTTTGCAGAGGCAGTTCCAACATAAAGATACCTTCGTAATGCCTTATGCTCACAACCGTCCTGACATCAAGATCAACTTCCGCCTCCATAAAATCGCCCTGTCCTCTGCCGCATACCACGCTAGCGGTTCTATCCTTAACATCAACCCTGATAATAAGTATTTCACCGCTGCCACTGAGCTTTTGCTGAATACCAGGATCTCGCTTAACTATATCCGCAGCAACTACCGCCGGGGAGGAAAC
>JAPLHI010000059.1 GCA_026389695.1 Chloroflexota bacterium | reverse complement strand
TATGCCACTATGGCCGGCACATTCTTTAATATAGGAATACGCGATCTTAACGCAAATACCTCTAACTGGAATACTATTTATGGAGGCAATCCACCTGAGATAACCACGGCGGGAGCAGGAACTTCACCCAAAGCCAATCAGATCGTAACTGGTGATCTTGAGCTGCCGCTTGATTTCTCAGGCCAGGCGCCAAGCCTCTGCCGGGCTTTTATAAATATCGATGCCACAGGCGGTAATCCAGGTATTTACCGCGTTGACAACAACGTCATTTATCAGTTGATGGCGGCAACTACGACCAAAAGGATTTCGAGCATAGCTTACTTTGGTACCTATGCCATGGGGAAATTGCTTGCCGGTGAAGTCAGGGGCGACCCCGCCAGGGCTACGGTGATGACGTGGTTTACCGATGCTCCCAACACCTGCCCGGGAACATGCTGGTATCCCGCTGAAAAGCCACCTACCGGCGCCGGCACTTCCGGATATGGAAACGCCCAGGTACTGTGGTCACCTGATGGCAGCCTGGCATTTTGCGGCACCAGCTCGGCGCTTTTAAATGTGCCCGGCGCATGGCCTGCCGGATACACGAATGTTGTTCCTCGGGATGAATCGGCTTTCTCCATCAGCAGGGACAACGGCAGGACCTGGAACCAGCTCAGCCTGATTGATACCAAAATTGATTTTCTGAGGGACGTCGTTGTATCGGAAGATTCAAATATTATGTACCTCGCTACTATTAATACAACAGGAGCCAACAATTTTGACAGCATCTGGCGTTCACCTGCTCAGTCTACTGCTAAATCCTGGGAACGTGTACTTTGTTTCCAATCAACCAGCAATGATGTTATGCTCCGTATGAGTAATGCGGGGAATGACCAGGCTGTCTTCTTCGCATCCCGCAATACCCAGGACCTCAGGCAATCTCAGGATCAAGGTCAATTTTGGAAAGATATGCTGCCCGGCGTAAATATAATCGACTTTACCATCACGAGTGTTAACAATGTCCGTTACGCGTATATTTTATCCGGTATTTTTGTGCGCAGGGGCAATGTCACCTCTCTAATTCCACAATGGTCAGGCCAGATAGCGACCGGGTTGAATGCGGCGCATACTGTTTTCGCTTCGCCGACGGGTATCGTCATTGTAGGCGGAGATATAGCGGACAGCGGCGTAGGCTTTTCTATCGATGGCGGAAACTCATTCTCCAGAACTGCTGTTCTACCGCTTCCCGGACAGGTGCATGCCATAGCTGACTACCGTTTCCGTGGGGGCACCTTAATCTACGCGGCAAGTAACAGTCCGGGCAGTGATATATATGCATGGATCATCGGCGGTCCGGCATGGAGCGAAATGCAGGCGCCAGGTCAGAGATATTGGAGCCTGGCGCAGATGAATACGCTTTATGGTTCCACAGACGGCGGCACAAATTCGGTTGTGGTTCGTACCCTCAATCCGGAGATGTTAGGTACGCCGGACATTCTCTGGGACGTTCTTAATACCGGACTTGAACCCGGTGTTATCTTTACCCATGAACCAATATCGCTTAAAGTGTCATCCGGGGTTAACCTGTGGGCTATTGATAATCGAGCGTACAACTTTGCCGCCGGTATCGGCAGGTTATGGAATTTCTGCGATTGCCTGTCTCCCGGTCCTCAATATAAACCACCACCGCCACCTTCAAAAGAAGTGCTTTTCGCAG
Source organism: Chloroflexota bacterium (assembly GCA_026389695.1). Taxonomy (GTDB): domain Bacteria; phylum Chloroflexota; class Dehalococcoidia; order GIF9; family UBA5629; genus JAQUQM01. Next base: position 2,964 of record JAPLHI010000059.1, on the reverse strand, counting down.
CTCCTACTGCCGTGGCGCCGGGACCGGACAACGTTATTCCCATTTACCTGGAGGATAACTCTATAGGCCAGGTAACCTTTGAGTGGAGGCATAATACGGCTGCCGGCGCTTATGAATTGTGGCTTGCAGGTGATAAAAACTTCGCACAGACGCTGGTACAGCAAACCATCTCTCCCCAGAATCGCCGAGCTCCATCCTGGAATCTCCCTGATAATAAAGGGATAGAACAGGGCAAAACATACTACTGGAAAGTCCGGGTCACACAGGCGGCAACCGGTGAAAAGGGTAGCGGCGAATGGTCCAATACGCTTTCATTCAGTGTGGCGGAAAATAAATCCAGGGCTCCTGCCCAACCACCTTCTTCTGCCGTGATCTCCGACAATAAAACAAGTATGACGAAGCCTCCCGCAGATGCAACTACAACGCCTCCAACCGATAATATCACTCAATCGCCGGGCTTTCTCTCTTTCCTCCAGGGCAATCTATGGATTCTTCTGTTTATAGCTCTGTTAATTATCCTTATTATCATAGCATTCCTGGCAGGCAGGAAATCCGCAATGAAGCTGTAAGGACTGGTTTTTAAATCTGTCCGGTATTTCACCTGTCATTGCGAGAAGCGTTAGCGACGAAGCAATCTATCCGCCTGGCCATATTGAAGGATTGGTTCGTCCCGATCGCATCGGGACTCGCAATGACGAGTGTGTAAACCGGTACACAATCAGGTACACTACACCAAGCACAAGAATCGCTTAATTTGCTTTTAGACTATCTATCACCTAAAATTTGAGTTAAATATTACTCCCTGTGATACAGTGTCCTCCGGTTCCGATAGCCGGGGGTTTTAATTGTAAATTCCTCATTCTTCCGGAGGCTACAAGATGACTCAAAAACATTTCGAGCAATTCAAGGGCTCAAGCGACTATGTAATTTCAGACGCCCTGAAAAACGCGGTCAACGTGTCCATAGCGCTGCAGAGGCCGCTCCTGGTCAGGGGAGAACCCGGTACGGGCAAGACCCTGCTGTCCTACAGCATCGCGTCGGCGCTGGACAAAGAGCTCATCCGCTGGAACATCAAATCCACCACCAAGGCCGCCGAGGGCCTTTATGTCTATGACACCGTACAGAGGCTCAATGACAGCCGCTTCGGCGATAAGGAAGTCTCGAATATCAAGCATTATATTAAGCTCGGCAAGCTGGGGCAGGCTTTCACAGCGAAAGTGCAGGTGGTGCTCCTCATCGACGAGGTTGATAAGGCTGACCTGGAGTTCCCCAATGACCTGCTCAACGAGCTCGATGAGATGAGCTTTTACATACCGGAGACTGAGGAGACTATTAAGTCAGTACACCGCCCCGTCGTCATCATTACGAGCAATAACGAGAAGGAATTGCCGGATGCCTTTTTACGCAGGTGCATCTTCCACTATATCGAGTTCCCCGATCCTTCCCTGATGGAAGAAATAGTCAAGGTGCATTTCCCCAATATCAAAAACGCCCTGCTGAAAGAAGCGCTGGAGACGTTTTACACCCTGCGTAAAATAGACGACTTCCGCAAAAAACCCTCTACCAGTGAGCTTATCGACTGGATACAGGCATTGCTGGCAAGCGGACTCGACGGCAAGGTAAAGGACGGTGAAATCCCCTTCCTCGGCACGTTGATTAAGAAAGAGACGGATTTCGATCATTATGTCACTCATTATGTAAGGAGGAAGCCGGGGTACCGCGGCACAAATACATACGGAAATTAGTGTTTAATCTATAAATCAATGTTTACTCCGTTTTTTTATAAGCTGAAGGAAAAGAAGGTCCCTGTTTCCCTCACCGAATGGATGATCCTGATGGAAGCGCTCTCCAAACATTGCTGCAACAACATGACGGATTTCTATTACCTGGCACGCGCCATTTTAGTTAAAACCGAGACCCACTTCGACCAGTACGACCAGGCATTCCAGGAGTATTTCAACGGCATAACCCCGTCCATGGAAGTAACGGAAGAACTGCTCAACTGGCTTAAAAATCCCGAACACCGTCCTGATCTCACTCCCGAAGAAGTGGCCATGCTGCAGAAGATGGACCTCGAAGATCTCCTCAAAGAGTTTGAAAAAAGATTGCGGGAACAGAAGGAGCGCCACGATGGCGGCAATTACTGGATTGGTACAGGCGGCACGTCACCCTTCGGCTATTCCGGTTACAACCCCCAGGGAATACTGGTTGGAGGTCCCGGGGGCATGCGCAGCGCTGTGCGCATCGCCGAGGCCAGGTACTTCCAGAACTACCGCAGTGATGTAACCCTCGATGTGCGTCAGATAAAAGTCGCGCTCAAACAGCTCAGGCAGTTGAACCGCATCGGGCCTGAGGATGAGCTCGACCTCGATCAAACCATCGACGCCACCTGCAAAAACGCCGGAGAGCTTGAATTCAAATGGAAGCGTCCCAGGAAAAACACTGTCAAGCTGCTGCTTATCATGGATGCCGGAGGCTCTATGGAACCTTATGCCGAGCTTTGCAGCCAACTTTTTTCAGCCGCCAACTCGCTGAACCATTTCAAGTCCTTCAAGTATTATTACTTCCATAATTGCCCGTATGACGTGCTGTACTCGGATATTCAGCAGCGCAAGGGAGAACCCATCGAGCACATCTTGAAAACGCATGAGCTAGACTATAAGGTCATCTTCGTGGGTGATGCCTGCATGGCGCAGTCAGAGCTTCTGGATCGCTACGGCGACATCTATTTCCACGGTTACCAGAAATCGGCAGGCATAGACAGGCTCAAACAGTTCAAGTCTCATTTTTCACATATTGTATGGCTCAATCCCGAGCGTTTCCGCTTCAGCACTTACCCCACAGTCCTGTTAATCAGCAAGCTCTTCCCTATGTTCGACCTGACAATAGATGGCTTGAGCGAAGCGGTCAAGAAGTTAACGACCAGGAGATAGACGCTTTTCTGTCTGAACAATATAGACAACT
>JAPLHI010000214.1 GCA_026389695.1 Chloroflexota bacterium | reverse complement strand
CCATTTGAGGTAATTTGTTTGTATTAATTGTGGAATTGTGAGGGCTTCATTCATATAATTCATATCAGGCGGGCGATTGTTCAGATGCAATCCGCCCCAATTATGAGAGTCTAAACTGCTCGGCAGCCTTTTTAAAGCCGTAAAGGGAACCCTCAAGGGTTTTGTGGTTAACACAATATGAGATCCTGAAATGCCCGGGTGTGCCAAAGCCTCTGCCGGGTACAGTCAGGACATTTAATTGTTGAAGTTTATGGACAAATTCAACATCATTTTCTGTTGGTGTTTTAGGAAACATATAGAAGGCACCTTGCGGTTTTACCAGTTTATACCCCATCTCAACCAGATTATTATACAAGAAATCACGCTTTTCCTGATACTCGGGGATAGACACTGTTATGTGTTGTAAATGACATACGATATTTTGCATTAACGCGGGTGCGTTAACAAATCCAAGTATCCTGTTGCAAAATATCAGCCCGCTCACTAAATCATCTTTGTCTTTCATAGCTGGATGAACTGCGATATATCCGATGCGCTCACCTGGTAAAGCTAAATCTTTTGAATGCGAGGTAGCAATGAGGCTATCTTGGTAGTATTTCAACACAGGAACGTATTCGAGATTATCATATAATAAACTACTGTAAGCTTCATCACTGATTAGATAAATTGGTCTGTTTATTTGTCGTTCCTTCTCTTCAAGGATACTGCACAGTTGTTTTATTAAATTGTTACCGTACACCATTCCCGTAGGATTGTTGGGAGAATTGATAATTACAGCTTTTGTTTTATTATTTAGTGCTTTCTGCAGTAAATTCAAATCAGGGAGGAAACTATCATCTGTTGGTACAACTATGGTTTTTCCGCCGTGATTGTCAATATAGTTGTCATACTCCATAAAATACGGCGCAAAGACGATTACCTCTTCGCCGGCGTTAAGAATAGTTTTTAAGATTACGTTTATAGCTCCGGCAGCACCGACAGTCATAACGATGTCGTGTGGAGAAACCTCAATATCATTTTCGATGGCAACCTGTCTGGCTACTGCTTCCCTTGTTTCATAGTAGCCTGCATTTTCCATATATCTATGCATACCCGCCCTGGGATTTTCAATTAATTTGATTAAAGCGTGTTTAAATTCTGCAGGAGGTTCCACGACCGGATTTCCAATCGAAAGGTCGAAAACATTATGCTCGCCATGCTTCTTTTTCAGAACGGTTCCTTCTTCAAACATACGCCTGATCCAGGACCCTTCAGCCATTCGTCTTTTTACGTTGTCAGATATTGACACTTGCTGTAACCTCCCTGCCTGTATCAAAAGCACGTACGTTTAAATCAACAACTTTCTTGGGCAAATGTGCCACAATGCATTTTATCCATAACTCGTAATCAATCCGCAAAGGCAAGATAGAAGATAATAATCCCAGCATGAATATGTTGAGGGTTCTGATATCTCCAAGATTACCCACTTGTTTGGACCCACTAATTAAATAAATCTTGTTAGTTCTCTGCTTAAATATATCAATAATTTCTTTATCGCTCGGATATCTGTGAGTCCCGAGTGAAATTGATAAGGGCGGTATGGCAAGATCATTAATAATTACCAGTCCTTGTGGTTTGATAAAATGAGCCCAACGGGCTGCTTCAAGCTTTTCGAATGCAATAATAATATTGGCTTCAGCAGGGCTTATTAATGGCGACCAGACCTTATTACCAATTCGTAAATGGCTGGTTACACTGCCACCCCGTTGCGCCATGCCAAGAGTATCAGTTTTCTTGACATCAAGCCCCATTTGCAGCGCGACTTCCCCAAGTATATCGCTGGCAAGAATAATACCTTGCCCGCCTACTCCAACCATCAGAATATCTTGTTTCTCCAATATTGCACCCTATTTTGAACTTTCTTTAGATGTATTGATTGCCTGTTTCGGGCATAGTTGCTCACAAATGCCGCATTGGTCACCCATGCATGTCATAACGTTAATTTTAATTCTGCTATCTTCCTTGTGGATTGAGGGGCAACCTATCATAAGACAGACTCCGCAATCATTACATTTGTCAGTGTCCACCTGTCTACTGTTCTTGCGGGTTTTATTTGTGACCGCGCACTTACCTCGAACAATAATAACTGAGACCTCCTCATTGTCCAGGGCCAATCTAATAGCTGCACGAATTGATTTAATATCGAACGCATTCACTACCTTAACATCATTTACTCCCGTGCCGCGCACTACCTGTTCAATATCCACTGCTTTCGTAGTTGTACCCTGGGCTGTAACACCAGATCCGGGATGATCCTGATGTCCGGTCATTGCCGTAGTACCATTATCAAGAATTACTATTGCTATTTTAGAATCATTGTAGACTGCATCAACTACACCGGTGATACCGGAATGCATAAAAGTTGAATCACCAATTACAGCCACGACTTTACTGCGGACTCCTGCCTTTTCAAGCCCTATAGCCTGCCCGATGCTGGCTCCCATGCAGGCCGTAGTATCCATGGCCCGCAACGGTGGATACGTAGCCAGAGTATAGCATCCAATATCCCCGGTAATAATTAACTTCGATTCTCCCTGCGATTTACCGCTGGCATCCAATACCTTAGTGCGCTGGCCCATAGTACTCAATACAAAGAAAGCACCGGAGTGAGGACATCCGGGACACAAGAGAGGAGGCCGTCCAGGTAAATCATGAATTGTTTTGATTTCTACAGGTTGATCCGCACTTGATATCAATCCGGCTTTTTCTGCCGCATGTTGCACGAGTGTCTTATTTAGTTCACCTACACGGGAAATGTATTTTTTCCCCTCAGCTTTAATACCCAGCACCTTAATATTTTCTTCAAGGAATGGATCAAGCTCTTCTACTACGAATACTTTTTTCACTCTGGCAGCAAAAGCATGCAGCAACTTTGGCGGTAATGGATAACCCATACCCAACTTAAGAAAGTGCGCATCAGGGAAAACTTCTCGCGCGTATTGGTAACTGACACCACTTGAAATAAC
>JAPLHI010000039.1 GCA_026389695.1 Chloroflexota bacterium | reverse complement strand
ATAAATATCCGCCGTTCAGGCTCGGTGTATGAATATGGTGCTTGTACAGATAAACAAGTTATTAGGTTGCTTGTCTAGTAAGCTAATCCACAATAAGCAATGGCTGAATAGATTGACATGTTTTGTTGTCATGAGCCTAATATACTAAATTAAAGCCGTTAATAAACGTTAAAACAGGTTGGGCATGTTATCGGTAATTGAAAAGCCGTATACTTCAGAACGTTTCCAGCGCATAAAAAGGGAGTTGCTGAGCACGCCGGTATATCTATGCCCCGAGCGCGCCTATCTAATCACCGACTATTTCAAGCACCATGATAAGGCTTCCGAGCCGGTAATTATCCGTAAGGCAAAAGCAACCCGTTACCTGCTGGAAAACAAATCTGTAAAGATTTATCCGGATGAACTTATTGCCGGGAACATGGGCAGCTACCGCATTTCCGCGCTTATGCAGCCCGAGCTCAGTGGTGTTTTCATGGGCATTGATATCCCCCGCATTGATAAGAGAAAAACCACCCCGTTGCGCATGCCCTGGAAAGACCGCCTGAAGATCCTTTTCGACGTTATGCCCTACTGGCTTTTCAGGAATATGCCCTTCAAGGCTTTTTATCCTGATCTCAGTGACTTCTGGCGCTATGTTAAGGAGCAACTCAACGCTACTTATTATCTGATTAATGAAGCAGGCGGTATCGGGCATTTTTTACCTGACTATGAAAAAATGCTCAAACTGGGTATAAACGGGTATCTGGATCTGATGAAAGATCAGAAAGGAGATCTGTACCGGGCAGCAGGAATTGTATGTGAAGGATTAGTTAAATACGCCAATCGTTTGGCTGACGAAGCCGGGAGGCTTACCGCCGGCAAGAATGAGCCTGAGCGGAAACGGGAGCTTCTTGAAATTGTCCGCATATGCCGGAAGGTGCCACAAAATCCGGCCGGGACATTCCAGGAGGCTCTGCAATCCCTCTGGCTGACGCATATGGCCATCTGCCTTGAGGGTATAAATTCAGCCATTTCCTTCGGCAGGATGGATCAGTATCTATATCCCTACTATAAAAGGGATGTCGAGGAAGGAAGAATTACTCCTGAGAAAGCTAAAGAGCTGCTACTCTGCTTCTCGGCCAAAGCAACCGAGCACGTTTTTTTACTTTCTGAAAAAGTAAGTCAATATCATGGAGGGTATCTGGTTGTTCAAGCAGCCATTATCGGCGGCATGGATAAACAAGGAATTGACGCCACCAATGAGCTGACGTATATCTTCCTGGATGTGATGCAGGAGGCAGGCCTTCGCGATCCCAATTACCAGGCGCGCATTCATTCTAATTCACCGGTCGGATATGTGAAACGGGTGGCTGATGTAGCCCGCGGGGGAAATGGCGTTCCTGCCGTATTCAACGATGAAGCTGCCATAAAGTCGCTGGTAGCCAATGGTTCTCCGCTGGAAGAGGCGAGAAATTATGCGGTGGTGGGTTGTGTCGAGCTGGCGCTGCCGGGAAAGAGTTTTTTCTCCACCGATGCAGCATTAATGAATTTACCGATGTGCCTGGAGCTGGCACTTAACAGTGGCAGGCAATTTAAAGGTGGGCCCAGAATCGGCGCAGCGACGCCTGATGCCTGCAATTTCAAGTCCGTATCGGACATAATCGAAGCCCTCAAAATACAGATGAATCATGTTGTGGATAATTTAACACGTGATTTGCACATTATCGAAAAAGGCAACCGGGACTGGCATCCTACCCCGTTTTCATCCATGCTGGTTGGAGGGTGTCTTGAATCGGGGAAGGACGTTACTGCAGGTGGTGCTTTATACAATCAGAGTGGAATTCAGGGTGTAGGACTTGCTGATGTCGCCGATTCACTGGCAGCTCTTGATGAGCAGGTATTCCGTAAAAGGAAATATACTATGAAACGGGTAATCGATGCCTTAAAGCATAATTTTGGGAGGCACGAGGAACTGAGGGCGGCTTTCCTAAGCGCTCCCAAGTATGGAAATGATGATTCCTTGCCGGACAGCTATGCACTGAAGACAGCTGAAATGTTTTATGCAGCGTTAATTAAACATGTAAATACGAGGGGTGGTAGATATGTGCCAGGTTTTTATTCGGTTACCTGTCACGTGGCCTTTGGTAGCCTCACAGGTGCGCTGCCTAACGGCCGCAGAGCCGGTGAACCCTTTGCGGCAAGCCTCGGCGCTTCTAATGGCCGGGATAGGACAGGGGTTACCGCCCTGCTGAACTCTGCTGCTTCAATCGATCCGAGTCTTTCTCCTAACGGCTATGCGTTGAATCTCAGATTCGACCCGCCGGCATTGTCTGGGGATCGCGGTTTGAATTTATTAACTGCGTTGATGGGCGGATTTTTCGAGAAAGGGGGAATGGAAGTTCAGATGAACGTGATTGACCCTGATTTGCTGGAAGACGCCCGCAGACATCCAGGCAAATATCCCGGATTAGTAGTAAGGGTTGCCGGCTATTGTGCCTATTATGATGATCTGCCAGAAAGCTCGAAGCGGGAGATTATTGCACGTACCAGGTTGACCCTGTAAAAATAACGCTGACTAAAGGGATAAATCAAAAAATTATTAAATGGAGGCATTAATGGAAGAGCATTTTTATGCTAAAAAATCTATAGAAAAGGCTGCCAGGATGTTTAAGCTCAAACCTGACATAATGAAAGCTTTTCTTGATTTTGACGCAAAAGTCTTTGCTGAGGGAAGCCTGAGCGTGAAGACCAAAGAGCTTATGGCAGTTGCCTGTGCACACGTTACCCAGTGTCCATATTGCATTGAGGGACACACTAAGAGGGCGAAGAAATCAGGGGCGACGGATGAAGAGATTGCCGAAGCTGTATTTGTGGCGGTGGCCATGCGGGCGGGCGGATCCATGGCACACAGCTGTATAGCTATGGATGTTCTCGAGGACTAAGTCATAACAGGCTAAATGCGATTGTCGCGTTTGGAGTGCTTTATCTCGTACATAAGCTTATCCGCACGTTCGAGAAGCTCATTGAGATAACAGTGACTGCCCGGGCCATTATAAGCCAGGCCCATGCTTAACGAGAGCCCATAGGTGCGCACGCCTGCTTCATTGAATTCTTTCAATTTATCATGCAAACGCGCGATGAGTATATCGGAGTTGGTTTCATCGGCTCCGACCATTAAGACGGCGAACTCGTCACCTCCCATTCTGGCGAGGATATCCGTTTCGCGGAAAGTCTCCCTGAGAATTCTGGCTACAGCTACCAGCGCGGAATCTCCCTCCAGATGTCCCAGGGTATCGTTGATCCATTTCATATTGTCCAGATCGGCAAACATGACAGTTACGCTTTTATTCATTCTGAAGCTCAACTTCAATTGCTGCTCAGCAAGGGCCAGGAATCCTCTACGGTTATACAGCCCGGTAAGGTCGTCGATGAGTGAGAGTGACTTAAAAAACTCCTCGGTTTGCTTGCGTTCAGCTATATCTATCAGGGTGCCCAGAGTAGCACGTTTCCCTTCAAAGGTGATGGAAATAACAGACTCCATAAACCATTGCACTTTACCGCTTTTCGTTGTGACGCGATAGTCATAGGGATAGAAATCATTCCCGCCTTTTCTTAAAATCTGGATAGCGCTGTCTTTAACCTTTTGCCGGTCGTCCGGGATTACCAGGGACAGCGGGTCCATGCTCCTCAGTTCCTGCTCAGAGTACTCTGTGTGTTTTTGAAACTGCGAGTTAGTCAGTTTAAATCTACCGTCTTGAATAATATAAATCCCTACAGGTGACCTGTTGAATATGGCCTTGAATAGATCTTCCGCTTGTTTGCGTTCGGTATTATCCTGTCCCGAGCTAAAAGTGCCAATAATCCGCCCCGCATCATCTTTAAGCAGAGTGTTATGCCAGGCTATGATCCTTTCATCCCCTTTTGCAGTCACCAGAGGTCTTTCCAAATACTTGGAAAGCTCAACCTGGCCGGCCATCAGATGCGAAAAACCCTGTTTCGATCTCTGCCGTACTCTACCTGGCACAAATGTGTCGAACCAGGATTTACCGATAATCTCTTCTTCTTGCAGGCCGAGTATTTCGCACCCCTTCCTGTTCATCAACGTTACTTTCTGATCTGTATCCAAGACCATCAATATTGATTCCGCAATATCAAGAAAGTTCTGTGCCCGGTCACGCTCTTTCTGCAACATGTCCCTGCTATGCGTGAGATTACGAAAAAGTATATCGTAAGGCCTGACCAATCCGGTGAACACTATGGCCCGGTAGATCAGATAAAAGGAGGCAATTTGCAGCAGGTGACCCAGCATGTTGAATATGCCGTATGGGGCAGAGTACATCATGAAGGTGGCCTCGGTTAATACAGCGAATGCTATAGAGCTTAAAATAAGCTGCAAGACCCTGGAATCGAAGCTGAGCCGCTTTGTCCACAGAAAAGCAGCAGCCATAACAAAAATCGAGCAGATGACGAACTCACTGGTTATCTTGAACAGGGTAAGTCCCTGTCCTTCCACGTAGCAAACAGGGAAAACACGCCACACAAAGATGGAGAGAACCAATAATACGGTTATCGTAAAATATACTGTTAATGTCAGATTAAATCTCAGCCGCTGGCCTACAAAAACCGGCGCTATCAGGAAAGACAGACTTTGCATGTATTTGGCAGCAATCCAGAGTTGCGCAGCAAGGTTAGAATCATACCCGGGGAATATCTGCATGCTTGTGGAGGCAAGGGTGTGCAGTAAGAGCAGCAATCCTGTAAAAAAGAAGCTGATCCCGAGGAAAATGAAATAGTTGTTATCAGAAAAATAGCGCGAGTTCCAGGCAATAATGAATACTATGAAACAAATGATGACACCGAATGTTTCAATTAGCGTATGGAACAGAACATAGCTGTACAGGCTGGTCATATAGATGGCAGCCAGGACAAGCAGACTGATAAAAAGTGGCACCTGATTGGCCAAGACATTATTACGTGACAAATTCAACTACCTGTCTGAAATTAATCGTATAGGTGAGCTATGTTTGAATTTTACATTTAATGTTATGAACTTGGCAAACTTAATCATTCCCGACAAAACATTATTTTAACCTATTGCATTTTCAATAAGCTCAATACGTTTAGCTTTACCTTTAATATTATCAATTTCAACAGCCACAAAATCTATGTGCCAGTTCTGCGGTATATTTTCATGGCTCGAAGTATAATGAAGCGCTGAGGCGATCAGTCTTTCTTTCTTGGCATAGGTGATCGATTCCTCGGGCGAACCGAAAGTGCCACCTGATTTTGTGCGCACTTCAACAAATCTGAGGGCGTTATTCTTTAAAGTAACTATATCTATCTCCCCGTAGGAGCAGCGGTAGTTCTTTTCAACAATGCGGTAATTTTTTTTCTTGAGAAAGTCGCAAGCCAGTTTTTCCCCAAGCATTCCGAGGCTTTGTTTTTTCATATCAATCTAGATATTGCCCGCACCGGGGCATAAGTCAGCCGGTGCACCCCCGATACACCGTAACATTGCAGACAATGTAGATGTTCCCTGGTGCCGTAGCCCTTATGATTTCCGAAGCCATACTGGGGGAATTGCGTGTCTAATTCCAACATGATGTGATCACGAGTCACCTTGGCAATGATGGACGCACAGGCTATGGAAAGGCAGAAGCGGTCACCCTTTATCAGCCCCTTTTGAGGTATACGTACCCTGGGCAAAATAATCGCATCAATAAGAAGATAGTCGGGTGGAGTGAGGAACTGTTCTAATGCGTTTTTCATAGCTTTTTTTGTTGCATTTAAAATATTTATAGCATCAATTATTTCATGCGTGACAATTCCAATTCCGATCTCAACTTCTGACTTCACCATCATCATGAAGATTTCTTCACGTGTGTTTTCACAAAGAAGTTTGCTATCTTTTACGTGATCGAGCCAGGGGAAATCGGCATTTGGAGGTAAAATGACTGCCGCAGCAACAACCGGACCGGCCAGCGCACCTCTACCGGCTTCATCGAGTCCGGCAATGCGACGGTATCCATTTGAAAAGAGGGCCTCCTCTTCACGTAGGCTGGGAAATACGGCTTTCTGCCTATTTTGTTTCTTCAATAGTGCCGCCGCCTATAACTTCATTTCCGTTATAAAAAACGATAGCCTGCCCGGGAGTGACCGCCCGTTGTGGTTCCTGGAAAACTATCTTTGCCTTTCCACCTTCAATAAAAAGAGTCGCCCTGGCTTCAGCGGATTTGTATCTTATTTTAGCCCTTATTTCAATTCTTTCAAGAGGGGCATTTCCGGATATCCAGAATAAACCGGAAGCGATAACCTCCGTGCTCTTCAGCTCTTCGGCGGTGCCTACTATTATCTGGTTTTTAACATTGTCAATTTTTATGACATACATGGGCTTGCCGGATGCTATGCCAAGGCCATGCCGCTGTCCAACGGTATAGAAAGGAATTCCGCGATGTTCTCCCACTACAATCCCCTGGCTGCTTACCATATAACCTGGTTTGTAAGTGACATGCCCTCGTATGAACTCCCGATAATTGCTTGATACGAAACACGCATCCTGGCTGCCTGCCTTTTCGGCCGAGGGCAAGCCGATGCTTCTGGCCAGATTCCGTACTCGATTCTTTGTATAAGAACTGAGAGGGAATAAAACATGGCTCAACTGGGTTTGATTCAGAGAAAAAAGCATGTAGGACTGGTCTTTTAGCGGATCCTCTGCCTTAATCAGGTGACAACTATCATTGTCACGGAGTATTCCCGCGTAATGCCCTGTTGCCAGATATTCTGCGTTCAGCGAGAGGGCCTGATCCATCAGAGCGCCGAACTTGATCGTCCTGTTACACCAGACACAGGGATTAGGTGTACGGCCGTGCTCATATTCCCTGCAAAAAGGTTTAATTACATTTTCAGCAAATTGTGAAGAGAGATCGATTATCCGGAGAGGGATGCCAAGTATATTGCTGATTGTTTCAGCCGCCCCGAATTCCATTTCAGTGAACTGCCAGTCTGCAGTACCTGCCGGTTTTCCTTCCGTAGCCGGCCAGAGTTTCATCATCAGCCCAATAACATCATATCCCTCTTGTTTCAACAGATAGGCTGCGACCGATGAGTCAACCCCACCGCTAAGCGCAACGGCTACTCTTTTACTGGGCATGTCAAGCTGGCTTAATTTGATGAAGCAATTCGTTGGCTTTTTGCCAGATAATCTGACTTATCGTATCTACAGGCTGTTTGCCGTCTACTATTAACCAGCGTATCGGTTCTTTTCGTGCCAGCTCCAGGTATCCTTCTCTTACCTTCTGATGGAATGAGATATCCTCGGTATCAAAACGATCATTCATGCGATTGCTCTTGCGCTGTAAACTTATCTGCGGCCGCAGATCCAGTAGAATCGTAAGATCGGGTTTGAGCCCCTGAGTAGCTATATCATTTATCTTTTCAATCAGTTTAAGATCAAGTCCGCGCCCGAATCCCTGATAAACGATTGTGGAATCGGAAAACCGGTCACATATGACGGTTTTTCCCGTATCCAGAGAAGGTTGGATCACTTCCGTGACAATCTGTACGCGGCAAGCGGCAAAAAGTAGCAGTTCCGTTTTCGGTGTAATGTTTACCGGCCTTTTTGTTTTAAGTAGATTGCGTACCTCATTGCCTAGTGGAGTTCCTCCAGGTTCCTGAGTAAGGACACAGGGTATCTCAATCTGTTGTATTTTCTGGTAGAGGATTTTAGCCTGTGTGCTCTTGCCACATCCCTCCCCGCCTTCGAATGTAATAAATAATCCCGATTTTGAACTCATCTATCTTTTCGTATACTCACCTGGTTATGCATTAGTTATCTTGACCCTGCGTTCAGGCTCTTTGCCCATGCTTTTTGAATTAAGGTCATGGCGCTCGGCCAGCAGATGCTGTAGCCTTCGAATGTAAGCATTCTGCGGACTCAGCTCCACTTCCTGCTTGCCATTTTTTACCTGTTCGATTGCTCCCATTGCTTCATCCATGGCGGAATCAAGGAATTCGTCTGCAGGCCCTGTATAGATGCTGTCGAGGCAATGCCGTATCTGTTGAAGGCTGCTTCCTCTTATAGCATAGATAGGAATACCGAGAGTTTCGGCATCCCTGAGTTTCTGCGGCTTGCGGCGAAAATAACTCTTGGTGGTGATCAGCAGGTTGGATTTTTTGAGGTCGTCTGTAATATCAACTTTCAGTCCTTTCTCATGGGCAGCCTGCTCTAATATCGGCCTGTTTATGCCGAAGAGATAGATACGGGGCTTGCGCTTTTTACCTTCAGTATGACCATGATGTTCGCGGATTGCTGCGGTCTGTTCTTTAACGACATTACATTCCTGATCCATCCAGCGGATCTCAGCCTGTTGATCCTGTCCGTGAAGTATTGAGTCTATAGCCTTGGCTGAATCAGGGTGCACGAGAACTTTATAGCGTTCCTGGATCTCTACTACGATATCAAACGTCGGTGGTGCCTTGCGCTCCAGGACCGATTTCTGTGTATGACGCCGGCGGGCTTCCTCATCACCAAGAGTCACCGTCTGTATGCCCCCGATCAAATCCGATAGTGTGGGATTCATCATCAGGTTCTCAAGAGTATTACCGTGCGCTGTGCCGACAAGCTGTACTCCACGTTCTGCGATGGTTCTGGCCGCCTCCGCTTCCAGGCTTGTTCCTATCTCATCTATGATGATTACCTCCGGCATATGATTTTCCACGGCCTCTATCATGACGGCGTGCTGTAGCGATGGTGTGGGCACCTGCATACGCCTGGCGTGGCCAATCGCCGGATGCGGGATATCACCGTCTCCGGCTATTTCATTGGAAGTATCAACCACTATCACGCGTTTCTTGAGGTCATCGGCAAGCACCCGTGCTGTTTCCCGCAGCATTGTAGTTTTACCTATACCCGGGGGGCCCATAAGAAGGACGTTTTTACCCGTTTCTACGAGGTCTTGAATAATCTTAGCGGTTCCCATGACTGCCCTGCCGACACGGCAGGTAAGGCCAATAATATTCCCTTCACGGTTTCTTATAGCAGAGATGCGGTGGAGTGTGCGTTCCAGGCCGGCGCGATTGTCTCCGCTGAAGGATGCTATCCTGTTGATAACGTGACGGATATCCTCATCAGTTACCTCACGGTCTCCAAACATAATATCGCGGTTAGGGTAACGTGCTTCGGGTGGACGGCCCAGATCCAAAACTATTTCCAGCAACTCATTGTTATCGGTTTCCTGCCTGAGCGCTGAGACAATATGTGGCGGTATTACATCAAGCAGAGCCTGGACATCATCGATATTTACTTTCTGCAATAGCACCTCCTGCAATAGACTTATTCCGGCTGTTGCAAGATTTTGCGGAAGTAACTGAAATCAAGCAGGGAAAAAAGAAGATTAACCTTAACGGATGTGTCTTGAATTTTATTATTTTCATAAAATCGTGTTCAATTAAGCCTGAAGGCTCAGAACACCCGGATATTTACTACCAGCCTCTGGATGCCAGCAGGCTTTCCTCGGGAATACTTTTAATTTCCAGGCCCGGCATGGCAGCTCCCAGTAATTTGGAGACCTCTGCGATAATGGCGGGATCATTATAGTGCGTCACTGCTTTTACAATGGCCTTAGCCCTGGCCTCCGGATCACTTGACTTAAATATTCCGGAGCCAACGAAGACACCTTCAGCGCCAAGGTGCATCATTAGGGCTGCATCGGCAGGCGTGGCTACACCGCCTGCGGCGAAATTAACTACGGGCAATTTGCCGGTATTGTGCACTTCAATGACGAGCTCCAGTGGAGCGCCCAGCGTCTTGGCTTCTGCGGACAGTTCATCCATTCTCAAAGATCGTACCTTGCGCATAGCTGACTGGACGGTGCGCATATGTCTGACGGCTTCAACGATATTTCCTGTCCCGGCCTCCCCCTTTGTTCGTATCATAGCAGCGCCTTCCGCAATGCGGCGCAGGGCTTCTCCAAGATCGCGGCAGCCGCATACAAAGGGTACTTTAAAATCGTGTTTCCAAACATGATGACTTTCATCGGCCGGGGTCAATACTTCGGACTCATCTATATAGTCAACTCCGAGCGCCTCAAGCACCTGTGCTTCTACAAAATGACCAATCCGACATTTAGCCATCACCGGTATAGTTACAGCTTTCATGATGGCTGTAATAACTCCTGGGTCTGCCATTCGTGCAACTCCGCCGGCTGCGCGTATATCGGAAGGCACACGCTCCAACGCCATTACCGCGCAGGCGCCGGCATTTTCTGCTATCCTGGCCTGCTCAGGAGTCACAATGTCCATGATGACCCCGCCTTTCAGCATTTGAGCAAGGCCGGTTTTCACTTTCCAGGTTCCAGTATCCATGATTCTTTTTCCTGTATTTTTTTGTTTATGCTATGTATTTTACAGAATAAATTATAACATTTATCCCAGGCAAATTGAATTTGTTATAATGTTGCTCTACCTATGGAGCCGTTTAACTCCAGATAAAATAAAAAGATGGATAATAATGAGAATTTAGATATGGAATATAAGAAAATCACGCTGGACAATGGTTTACGGCTTATAATCAGCCGGATGGCGCATACGCGCTCTGTGTCAGTCCTTTTCTTTGTGGGGATCGGCAGCTGTTATGAGCAGGATAGTAATGCTGGCATTTCACATTTCATCGAGCATATGTGTTTTAAAGGCACCAGGAAGAGGCCTAGCTCCATGGCAATCAGCGAGGCCATTGAGGGGGTGGGAGGAATACTCAATGGAGGGACTGACCGGGAAATTACCAGCTACTGGTGTAAGCTGGCGAGCCAACATTTTGAGCTTGCTTTTGACGTGATCCTGGATTTGCTGCAGAATCCGCTCTTCCGCAGTGAAGATGTGGATAAAGAAAGGCAGGTAATTATTGAGGAGATTAATATGAGCTTGGATTCTCCTCAACAACGCGTAGGTATGCTGCTGGATGAATTAATGTGGCCCGGGAAACCTTTAGGCAGGGATGTGGCCGGCAGCAAGGAGACGGTTTCTTCAATAAGCCGGAACCAGATGCTTGAATTTATATCTGATTATTATGTTCCTAATAACATGCTGGTAAGCATAGCAGGAGATATTGATCCGGATGAGGCTATTAAAATAGTGGAGCAGGCTATGGGAAACTGGAAACCGGGGCGCA
>JAPLHI010000022.1 GCA_026389695.1 Chloroflexota bacterium | reverse complement strand
ACCGTCCTTGAAGATGCTGGATATAACAGCCGGCTCCGAATACAGGCCGACCTCGCCGCCTCCCACGAAGAAAGTCCTTCGGGTGACGGATATGGTCGCCTGTTACGCCCGATTATAATTCCGGTGACAGTCACCCGCCTTCGGGTGACGGATATGGTCGCCTGTAGGCAGGCGACTCTCACTAAATACAGGGCCGGATTCAATACTCCATCTTTGTTATAGGAACACCCACATCATCACCATAGATATAATTCCGTGCACTGGAAAATCGATACTTGGCGATATCCTCGCATAATTTCCATTGCTCCTGGATAGGGTTATTGTGTATATAGTCCATCTTGACTTTAAACATTTTAACTGTGGTGATGACTAAATCATCGTATCGCTCCTGCCAAACCTGATAGTGGTGCTGCCGTTTGTGTCTTTTTGCTGATGAGGAAAATATGTTAAGTAATTCACTTCTTTCGGCTTGCTCACACCATGTAATAATCTGTTTTCCTGAATACTCTTTTACCCTCCCCGTAAATTTGGATAAATCACCCTCCTTACAGGTGGTGAACAATAGGTGGATATGGGTCGGCATTATAACGAAACCGTGTAACTTGATATGAAGCTGGCGGATATAAAAATCCACATTATTCAACAAAATTTCTGCTAACGGTTCAATCTGAAAAATAGGAATGAACTCTGTTACAGTAGTTGTAACAAAATACGTTGCTCCGGAGTTGAGCGAAACATTGATTTTTCTTTTCATGCCATATGCAACCAAGTCGCCTGTGGGCAGGCGACTTTCACATAAATAATAGTGCCAGTCACCCGCCCTCGGGTGACGGATGCGGTCGCCTGCATGTAGGCGACTCTCACTAAATTCCGGTGACAGTCACCCGCCTTCGGGTGACGCATCGTGGTAGTCCACGGGCAGGCATTCGTATAAAATTACTTCGCCGGTAGGGGAGCGGGGGCGGGAAATCCCTTGGCAATGCTCTTTGGCATAAGGTCGACGAGCTCTTTAACGGTCCACACACCGTCCTTGAAGATGCTGGATATAACAGCCGGCTCCGAATACAGGCCGACCTCGCCGCCTCCCACGAAGAAAGTCCTTCCGTTGATATTCGCCGCTGCATCAGTAGCAAGGTAAACCACCAGCGGAGCGATGTGCTCGGGCGCCATTCTCTTCAGCTCCGCGCCGATATCCAGTCCCAATCCACCGCCGGATTCCTTAGCCTTCTTCTCCATGGCTGCCTGCAGCTCAGGGGAAAGAGTCAGACGCGTTGCCGCGATAGGGCGGATGCAATTGCAGGTCACGCCATACTTGGCCATATCCATAGCCACCGTGCGTGTAAATCCCACGATGCCTTCCTTGGCAGCGCTGTAGTTGGCCTGACCCATATTGCCCAGTCCCGCCTGCGACGAGGTATTGATGATGCGACCGTACCTCTGCTGGCGAAAAAACGAGCAGGCATGCCTGGTGCAGTTAAAATGCCCGTACATATGCACTTTCTGGATAATGTCCCACTCTTCCTCGGTCATGTTGAAGATCATGCGGTCTCGCAGGATGCCCGCGTTGTTCACCAGGATATCTATTTTACCGAAGGCATCGACGGCGGACTTGATAATATTTTCGCCGCCCTTCCACGTGGATACAGAATCGTAATTGGCAACGGCCTCACCTCCCATCTTCTTAATCTCTGCAACCACCTCATCAGCAGGGACGGAAGCCGCGCCCGCGCCGTCGGCGCCACCTCCGAGATCATTAACTACCACTTTGGCGCCCTCGGAAGCGAAGAGTAAAGCCTCAGCCCTGCCCAGTCCCCGTCCGGCGCCTGTTATTACAACAACTTTCCCGTCGAGTAAACCCATATAAATCCTCCTTTGTCATTTTCAGCGTATCTTACACTTTAAGATCACACGTTTCAATGAGCCTGTACGATTGCTGCCTGTCAGGCTATAAAGCAAGCTATCAGCAGGAGCACGGAGTTATCTATTTATCGTTGAATTGTGTTAATATTGTAAAAAGTGAAGGTGAGGGACATCATCAGGCTTATTGAAGCGGACGGCTGGTATTTGGTGGTAACACAAGGGAGTCACAGGCAATACAAACACCAAGTGAAAAAGGGGCGGGTGACAATTGCCGGTCATCTCGGTGATGATGTAGCTCAAGGGACATTGAATAGCATATTAAAACAAGCTAAGCTCAAGGAGGAGCAATAACTATGCATCGCTTTCTCATAGTGATTGAAAAGGCTAATAAAAACTATTCTGCGTATTCTCCCGATCTGCCGGGTTGTATAGCTACCGGTCTCACTCGTGAGGCTGTAGAACACAATATGCACGAAGCCATAGAATTACATGTGAAGGGATTAAAAGAAGATAAATTACCCGTTCCGGAGTCCAGTTCGTTCGCTGAATATGTTGTTATTAAATAACGCATATATTCCAAAATATAAAATCGCCCCTCATACTGACAGATAAACTTTTTTCGATTGTTAAGACACACCTCCCTACAGGCACGCCTGTATCTCAGAGAAGATTAAAGAACGCTACCGGCTTTCTGCGCTCCACCAGTCTTTCAGCATTGTAAGCTATGCGAAGCAGCAGGTTTTCCTCCCACCAGCGACCCATGGCCTGCATGCCGATGGGCAGCCCCAGGCTGTCATAGCCGGCAGGGAAGCTGATGGCTGGCAGGCCTGCCAGGTTGCCGGGAAAAACAAAGCGCATCATTTCCGTAGTGCTGGACAGGTCGGACCAGCCGCCGGCGGCGTCCTCAAGCGATACCTCAGGCGCCGTGATAGCCGTTGCCGGTGTGATGATAGCGTCCACCTCGCTGTATATATCTCTAAACGTATTCATGACGCGGGTGCGCAGTCTCTGCGCTTTCAGGTAGTCAGCGGCGTTGAACTCGCGACCCAGGCTGAGGCTGACGCGTACCTCCGCGCCGAAGTCGCGCCTGTTGGCAGGGTAGTTGCCCATGGAGGCCGCCATCTCGCTCAGGAGGCTGATCACGTGCGCGATGCGCATGGTATCCAGCCCGGGTATGACGATCTCCTTTACCTCTGCGCCTGCGCCGGCCAGCTTTTCAAGCATAGCATCGCAGGCATGCACGATCTCGGGTGTGGCATGCTCAAACCATGGCCTGTAGACTCCCAGCTTAATTCCCTTGAGATCGGCCTTATTCCAGCCCTCCAGCGTCACAGCAGGCTGGTGCAACGAGTTCGCTTCTTTTATATCGGGACCGGCCATGCAGGCATAAGCAATGGCAGTATCCTCAACCGTGGCTGCAAGCGGCCCCAGATGCGCCACGCTCCAGCACAGCGGTGCCGCGCCGAATTCGCTGACACGGCCGAAGGTAGCTTTGAGACCGACGATGCCGCATAAAGCTGCGGGAATACGTATGGAGCCGCCGCCGTCGGCGCCAACGGCGAAGGGGCAGATGCCCGCCGCTACAGCCGTAGCGGAGCCGCTCGAGCTGCCTCCCGTATCATGCTTAGGATTAAAGGGGTTGCGTGTCGAGCCGAAGTTTACATTCAAACCGTCCGGGTTGATGCCGATCTCATGCATGTTGGCCTTGCCCAGCAGCAGCGCGCCCGCCGCGCGCAGCCGCGCAACAACCGTGGAGTCCTGTTTGGCCGACGCCTTTCCCAGGAACCTGGTGCCGACGGTGGTGGGATAAGACACCATGTCCACCTCGTCCTTGACCGCTACCGGCACGCCGTCCAGCACGCTGAGGGGTTTTTTCTCCTTCCAGCGCTCCGCTGAAGCCTTAGCCTGTTGCATGACATCGCCTTCGTTCACCGCGATAAAAGGCCGCAGCTTCAGATTACCGCTATCGGCCTGTTTAATTGCATCTAGAGCACGCCTGGCTACCTCCTCGGGGTTCGTTTTTCCGTCTTCGTAGGCCTGCGCATAGTCCCGCGCAGTCTTGTAGTGCACTACCATGCCCCCTTTTCCCTCGATTTTATTCAAGGCCTTTAAGTCCGGCCCATCCATAGGTTCGGCTTTCTTATCTACAAAAGCTATGGGCATTACAGTGGGCGGCTCTTCGGGCGTAAGTGAGCGAAATTCTTCGATACCCCCGGTTTTTAATATCCCCGGCATTATGGCAGCCCTCAACACATTGTTCTCCAGTGCGTTGGCAACCATGGAGAGCTGCTTCCCGGCCAACCTCGGCAGCTTCACCGATTTCAGATCGTAGTTCGTGATTTTACTCATCTCAGCCTCCTCGAATTTTTGTTTCACGGCAAGTATATATATGCGCGCTCAGATTTACAAGAGGCCGGTATTTCAGACTGGATCAAATAAGCAGAGCCTGTTTACCACAGCCAGGTAAAAAACAGGCCGAAGGTAACGCCCAG
>JAPLHI010000061.1 GCA_026389695.1 Chloroflexota bacterium | reverse complement strand
TCCTGCCAGTTGACTCCGACAAAACGTTTGAACTGGTCGGCAACAAATACCCATAAAGAAATCGCGCGGGAAATATCCTGTGCAACGTCTATTTTAGTGATAGCAGCGAACGCGTCCTGATGAATAGGTGACAGAGAACAGGATAAGAGAACGCCCGAGACATTTTCGGGAACATTGCCGTTTTTCTGCACTATGATGGTACCCTGGATATCTTTAAAAGGTAACCGTGCTGCTTCTTTATAAGCAACTCCCAAAAAACTCAGAGTAATAACCATGGCGGTGACCAGGCCTACGACAATGACATTCAGCAAATACGACCTGTACCGCTTAAGCAACTCTTTAGTGGCGTAATAAAGCATCACAGCGGTTGTATATTAGCACGATATAAATAAATTGGTAACATCGTGCATTTGGGCACCCTGATTTGAATGGGTATCCACGCATATTAAATTCATGCGCATTGTCGCGTCATTATAATCGACAATTATGAAGGTATCATGAAGTTTTGAGGACAATTAGAAAGGGTGCGCTGGGCTTCGGCGCAATACCAATGCTGTCTGACGTGCGGCATATTACCTGCAATACGAGAAAGTAAGAGGAGTAGAGGATTTGTTTTTTTATTTTGAAAACCAAATCAGGCTCCTGCTATTTGATTAAAGCTTTGATGCCCAGGGGGACGGCGATATCGGTAAGGACTTTGGTGATCGCTTGTTTAAGGGATTTATGCTGGTCTTTAGAGATAGAGATATTGTAGCGCGTGCGGAGCAGGCGGGCGATGGTATTAGCCGTGATCACCTGGAGGTCTATGCGGTCGGGGTGGTTTTCGATAAGGGTGAGAAGCTTGACACGCAGAACGGCGATCTCTTCATCGAGTCCTTCAACTTCGAGGGCGCGGCCCAGATGCTGCAGCTGGCTCTTATGAAGAACCCGGCTGTAGAACCCGTGCTTGCGGGCGTTCTGGTTGCCCTTCGGTGCCCCGCACTTTTTCTTTTCTGTCATGAATTACTTTGAGCATGCCGTAGACGATGGCCAGAGCTGCCAGCTCGTAGTTCTGCTCCTGGAGTGCCTTTTCAAGCAGTGACATAGGTATCAGGAAATATAATAGAACATGTGTTCTAAGTTTGTAAAGGGGATTTTGTCACAAAGTGGGGGGTAGATATTATCCGGGGTTACTTTGTTCTTTGTATATTTACAGTAGGCCGTATTGGTTATGCAACAAGGTGTGAGGTGCACGGAAAGATTTATATACGGGCCAGTGTGGCTTCACCGCCTACCCGGTGCCCGTTTTGCTGATATGATTTAACCACTTCGGGCAGTACGTGGGTATCAAACGGATTTAAACTCGAACTTACCGCTTTTGAAGACCTCCATGCAGGCATCCGCTACACCGGGATCATAGAGCTTGCCCCTGTTCTTTGATATTTCCTCCAGGGCTTTTTCAATGCCCAACGCCGGCCGGTAGGGACGGTCTGAAGCCATGGCTTCAATTACGTCTGCCACAACCAGTATTTTTGCTTCCAGCAGCGTATCCTCACCCTTTAGATTGTTGGGGTAACCTGAACCATCCAGCCTTTCATGGTGCTGCAAGACAATCTCTGCGACAGAACAAGGGAAATCCATACTTTTCACAATATCGTAGCCGCTCTGGGAATGGGTTTTTATCAAGCTAAATTCAATATCGGAAAGTTTTCCAGGTTTACTGAGTATATCAGAAGGCACAGACATTTTCCCGATATCATGGATTACTGCCGCCATCTTGAGCTGATCAATCCGAGTATCTTCTAATTTCATTTCCCTGGCTATGGCGGTTGCCAGGTCGGCAACTTTATGCTGATGGCCTGAAGTATACGGGTCTCTAATTTCCACAATTTTGGCCATGGTATTGATAGCGTCATTCAAGGTCTTCTTCAGGGACTCGTAGCTTTTTATAAGTTTTTCCTCTGCAATCTTTCGCCTGGTAATATCTTGATCAAACTCAATTACACCAATTGCATCACCATGTTCATCGAGGTAGGGGATCCTGTCGGTTTGTGTCCACCTCTTTTCGCCCGATGGCAGAGAATATTCTGTAACTAACCCAATTTTAGGTATCCCCGAACTGATGACTTCATTGTTATCTGCGCTAAATTGGTCTGCTTGGGCAGCAGGGAAGAGGTCATAAGCAGTTTTCCCTATTAATTCCTTCGGCTTCAGGCCAAAAAAGGTTGCCCCTGCCTTATTGATACGCTGAACTGCACCGTCTTTATCAATGTAGGTGATCGCCGGCCGCACGGAATCAAAAATAGTGCGGTATTCTTCCCGCTGCTTATCAATTATTTTTTCCGCTTCCTTGCTGTTGGTGATGTCCCTGAACGATATCAAGCCTGCCGGTTTACCCTGGTATTCGATGACTGTGCCTACTGCGCTTACCCAGACTTCTTTGCCGGCCTTGTGTATCAATCGGAATTCGTTGATCTGTTTCCTATCGTGTTCAAACATGTCCTTTGCGACAGTTTCAAGAACACGCTCCCGCTCCTCCTGAGGGATGAAGTCGAATGGATTTATGCTGTGAACTTCTTCCGCTGAGGCGAACCCAAACATGTGGGCAGCGGCCTGATTGATCATCAGTATTTGCATGGTCTCATC
>JAPLHI010000121.1 GCA_026389695.1 Chloroflexota bacterium | reverse complement strand
GAAAGGGTATCGAAGTAAAAACAAGCTCAGCGGCGGATGATTTATCTCCTTCATATGAAGACCTAGACGGAGCTGATTTATCCAAGCCTTCCGATTTTTCGGGTCAATCAGCTAATTTGCGTCGCGCCTTCGTCAGCCTCTTTGCATTTACTCCGGGGACTGCGGATAATCAAACTGGCATATTCCGCATCGATGATTCTGTCCCCGCGTCAATTCTAAACACATCCTCTTCTGCTGGTTTACAGATACATAGCATTGCTTTCTTTGGAACGTACTCATCGGGAAAAATGCTGGCCGGCCTGGTTTACGGCAGTCCCTGCGCTGCTGCGGTCCCGACATTATTTACCGATACACCCTGCACATGTTCAGGGTCGTGCTTTAACAGGTCACTGAAACCACCCACCGGGGCGGGGAACCAGGCGGGTTGCAGCGATAATCCATTGGGTGTGGGTGCTGTGGTAGTGGCATGGAGCCCTAACGGGTCGCTGTCATATGCGGTAACCGGTTCAGGAGTAATTTCCGATAATCAGACCTGGTGGAACTCACCCGCTCAGACGAATCCGTGGATCACTACCCTGATAGCCAACGACGAATCGGCTTTCTCCATCAGCCGTAATAACGGCGAAACATGGAACCAGCTCGGTCTGATTGATACTACCATAGACTGGTTCAACGACGTGGCGGTTTCCCCGGACTGCGCTACGGTTTATCTCGCTTCGGTGCACCGGAACACCGGCACGGGCTGTAATGAATTTGACAGCGTGTGGAGAAGTACCACCAATCCGGCCGTATCCGCGCCGCTTCCGGCAGCGGCGCCTGTAGGGACTTACTGGGAACGGGTTTTCTGTCATACGACCTCCGGCTCCTGCGCCATCCCGCAAAGCGATCTGCCTTTGCTGAGGACTGTGACGGGCTGTAATGATAAATCGGGAGGGGCAGTAGTTGCCTGGGCTGCACAATATGGGCCTGCTACGGCTTCGGGCGGAGGCATTATGTTCTGGTCTCCGGACTACGGTGATTTTTGGGCGCCCATCGTGACACGTAATCTCGTACAGGATTTTACTTTTGAATCCAGCTCGGTGATTTACGTATTAAACCCGGTCGGGACGGTGCAGAAATTGGCCTATACGGGTACAAGCTGGACCGGCACTTTGCCCAGCACTGATACTACACTTTACTCAGGTCACACCATAGCAGCGCGCAATGGCAGGGTACTTGTCGGCGCGGCATGGCCCTCTAATGCTGCCGGTCTGGCGGCAGCGTATTCAGCAGACAGCGGCCAGCACTGGTTTGCGTTTAAAGACAGGATGCCTACCCGAGGAAATGTGCACGTAATTTTCGATGTTGACTATGAAAAGAACTCTTTTATTTATGCCGCTACCGATAATTCCAGCGGCACCGTTTACCGCAATACAGCGCCTAACTATACGAGGTGGGATAGTAACGATATGATGGAAGTTTCCGATGGCGCATCCGGAGCCGACTGGTGGAACGATGGATACAGCCAGGCAACGGGTGATCCGCCGCACAGGGTTGGCCAGTACGGCCTTGTTATGGCGTACACCGGAGAACCGCAGCCTGCCCTATATTCGGCACACGAGAACATCACGACATCTTTAGCTGCAGGATTTGGAGCAGCAGCACCGTCAAATAGCACAGTATGCCGGACGCTCGAGCCCCGGAACGGTATGCCCAAGCCTGGCATCTACTGGGATTGCCTTGATATATTTTCTCCCGCCAACCAGACGGGCGTGCATTTTACCTTGGAACCCAGTTCTCTAAAATCCTGCGGATGCTGTACCATGGATACCAATACAATTTTATGGGCCATCGATAATGAATCCGGTAACACTGCCGATAATATGACAGTGCTCAGCGGCAGGTATATGCTGGACCCGGGTTATAACCCGGCTGCCAACCAGGGGATGCTCTGGGCGTATATGGATTGCCTGGCCAAGAAGGGGCCGGCGCTGAAGACTCCGGCTGACGGCGCCTTGGTGGGTGCGGACCCGGTATCCGGCAGGAGTCAGCAGATCGATCTTTCCTGGGAGCAGCTCTGCCTGAGCACGGTCTACCAGCTTGATATAGCTAAAGACAGCGCATTTACCCTGAGGATTATCGGCAACGGCGGCGCTATCGGTAACGCCCTACCCACTGTGGGTGCCCTGATCCCGGGCGTTGTTAGTTCCAACTACCAGCACATCCTGGTCGCACCGGCTAGCGTCACCTCTCCCGCTACCTGGCTTGCGCCCGGCGCGCTTCCGGAAGCGGGAGCAATGTATTACTGGAGAATCAGGTCGTATCAATCAGCGACAAGTCAGATAGCCGTCAGCCCGTTTTCCCAGGCACGCAGTTTCGCGGTTAAACCCGGATTTATAGTTAACTCGCCGTATTATGGAGTCCAGTTGTTGGCCCCCGATAATGGTTGCCAGGGCTGTAAGGTGAAGCCGGTTTCGTTCTCATGGTCGCCGTGGAAGGAAGCCACTCTCTACGAGTTTGTTCTTGCCAAAGATGCTGAGTTCAGCAAGATCATTAAAAAGGCCGTAACGCCGGTTACTGCTTATGAATATGATGGCGCCCTCGACTATAGCACTAATTACTTCTGGAGGGTGCGGGCTACGGAAATAAACGGGGGACCAATACCGAGCGACTGGAGCGCTACCTTCAGTTTCAGTACTGAATCAGCCCCACCGCCCGGCGCTGCTCTACCAGGTGAGCCCGCTACCCCGATCTGGGTATGGGTAGTTATTGGTGTAGGCGCTGTGCTGGTTATCCTCACAATGATATTGATCCTCAGGACACGCAAGAATTTATAACTATAAGCCTCTGCTGTTTTCGTCATCTACCGGGCACCAACCATATAAACACTATACGATATATTGATTCTGTATGAGAATTTCTACCCCGTGCAATCTCTGTCTCAGCAAGCTGGTCATCCAGGCGGCTGACCTGGCGACCGGCCACGCTGCAGTCCGTGAACTCGCCAGGAACCGGGCCGAGACAGTTTTAAGTGAAAAGTTTAAGCCCGGAAGTATATCTATTGTCATAGCCGCTGAACTGCATGAGGTTATAAAAAGAACAACAGGTAATCCCGACCCCTACCGTCAAATGAAGAATAGCGAAATTGATATGGCGGGGAAGCTGTTTAATATAATAAAAGACAGGTATGAGGAAAATTTTCAGGATTACCTTAAGCTGGCGGCGCTGGGCAATGCCATTGATTTCTTCAGGCCTGTGGAAGAGGTTAAACAGGAGATGGCCGGGAAGAAAATAGATTTTGCCATTGATGATTCGGCGTTGCTGGAAGCCAAAGTCAGGGGATCGAGATGGATATTATTCCTGGCCGACAACGCGGGCGAGATATTTTTTGATGTGCCTCTCCTTCAACTGATGAGACAACATGCCAGGGTCACATTTGTAGTTAAGGCAGCGCCTGTGCAGAACGATATTACCATGGAAGATATTAAAAGGGCTGGATTAGTGGATACTATAGGCGAGACAATGACAACTGGGACGGCCACGCCCGGAATAGATTTTTCCGTGGCTTCGCAGGAATTCATACAGGCTTTTGAAAGAGCGGATTTTGTCTTTGCCAAGGGCATGGGTTATTATGAAACATTGGAGGAACTGCCGCAGAGCAACAGGATCTTCTACTGTTTGAAAGCCAAATGCCAGCCCGTGGCCGATTCGTTAAATGTGCCGCTGCATAGCTATGTCGCTATGCTGCGGTAATTAATCAATATAATAAGGAATATGAAAATATGACGTTTATACGGCCCGAGATTATCCGGCCACCCAGCGAGCATGCCAGCTACTATTTGCCTTTAACAGCGGGGTGTTCTAATAACTCCTGCACTTTTTGTAACTATAGCATGAGCCACCTGAGCATGCGTGATCTTGATGAGGTCAAGCGTGAGATTGATGCGGTCTCTCTGTACATGAACCATCATGTAAGGGTATCCGACCAGCCCGAGATTGTATATGCTATCTTGAGGCGCTGGAATGGTAAAAAACTTTTCCTTCAGGACGGAGATGCCCTGGTCTATCCTTACCCGAAGCTGATAGAGATATTGAGGTATCTGAATGAGAAATTGCCCGGCCTGGAACGTATCGCAAGCTATGCCACACCACAGGATATCCTCAGGCGTACCACGGATGAGCTCAAAACTTTAAAAGACCTGAAGCTGGGCATACTTTATATGGGTGTGGAAAGCGGTGATGATGAAGTGATACAGAGGATACATAAGGGTGTTACTCATGACCAGATGGTTGAGGCTGCGAGGAAGGTAAAAGAATCAGGGATTTTACTTTCCGTCACGGTGATACTGGGCCTGGGCGGACTTAAGGGCAGTCAAAGACATGCGCTGGAAACCGCCAGGATTCTAACGGAAATGGATCCCGATTATGCGGGCGCACTGACTTTGACATTAATACCGGGAACACCGTTATATGATGAGTTTGAACGGGATGAGTTTGATCTGATATCGCCCTTTGATTCACTGCGCGAGCTGAAGACTATTGTGGAAAATTCGAATTTCACCAATTGTTTTTTCAGTTCCATGCACGCATCCAATTACTTCGCTATACGCGGCCAGATGCCCGCTGACAAGGAACGGGTGATAAAACAACTTGATACCATACTGGCGAAACGGGATCCGGCATTGCTGCGTCCTGAGTTTCTCAGGGGTCTTTGAAACAGCCTGTTACTGCCTCAGCGGTAAGTTAAATATAATCGATTACCCGGGCAAGATCATGGATCACGGCGCAATCAAAGGATTTACCGCTTTGATTGCGGTCGATGAGGATAGCCAGCATACCCACCCCTCTCGCTCCCAGGACATCTTGCTCGTATTGGTCTCCCACAAAGATAGTTTCATCAGCCTGCACGTCTGCCCGGGTTAAAGCCATCCGGAAGATCTCAGGCCGGGGCTTATCATAGCCGACTTCCCATGATGTGACCTTGAAATCCAGAAACGGTTCGAAACCGAGGTCAACGCAATAATCATTGATTTCCTGCCCGATGTTCGAAATAAGCCCGATTTTCAGTGACCTGCGCTTGACCTCCTTCAGTATGGGCAGTGAGTCCTCGTAAGCTTTAAATACAAAGCCAATTGCAAATGCCTTGGCCAGCATCTGCAATCCCTGTTCCGGAGTGGCCTGCACACCGGCTCCCTGCAGAATCCTCAGGCCATACTCCGAATAAACGGCAAATTTATCCTGCTGCTCCCTTTCCTTGATGGGTGACCTGAGATTTTCGGCGCGCCAGAAAGCATCGGCCTGGGGTAGCGATTCTGCAATAGCCTCCGCTGTTACCTGTATGCCCAGCTCTGCAGCGATCCCTGCATATGTAGCTTCACGGAGCGGATAAAAATATGCGAGGGTATTAAAAAAGTCAAAACATACGGCTTTAATCATACCGGATTAAAATTATGGTTCTAATGCGTCCCGTATGTCAATTTTCAATTTATGTACTGTTCTATGTCCCTGAACCCGGCCTCCTGCCCCATTTCAACTTGGCATACATCATCAATGAAGCCAGCACCAGCGTTGTGCAGTTCCAGAAGATGAGTGAAAACAGACCTAATAATATGCCGTAGGTGAGCCAGCAGAGTATGCTCAGCAACCATAGCGATATAAACAGCAGGCTCAACTCATAAGCGCTCTTAAGCCTGAACAGTCGCCATATCTGCGGGATGACACCGATGTTGCCCAGCGCGCCACCCAGAATACCGATTGTCTCCTGCCAGTTCATGATGTAAGCCTCCGTCAGGTAAATTTGCGGAATGTTAAACCTGGTATATAACCTGCATAAATGTAATCAGGCAAACGCTTCTACTGTTACGGTGCTGCCTTTGCCCGGCTCCGACAGCAGTTTCAAGCTGCCGCCGAGAAGCTGGGCGCGCTCCTGCAGACCCGCAAGCCCTAACTTTCCCAACCTGGGTAAATCGTCAGGTTTCTCGGGGACCACAAAGCCTTTGCCGTTATCGATCACATCGACTCTTACTTTGTTTTCCGTAAACTGGATTTTTACCTCTGCACTGGTGGCCTGCGCGTGTTTGGCTACGTTATTCAGCGCTTCCTGAACAATGCGGAAAAGCAGTAGTTCGGCTTCGGGTAAAAGCCTGCGCTGCTCACCTGATATTTCCAGGGTCGATTCGATGGCGTAGTTATTTTTAAGTTCCTGGGTCAACCATTCCAGCGCGGGCAGCAGGCCGAGGTCATCGAGTATGGAAGGTCGCAGGTCGCGGCTGAATCGCCGTACTTCGTACACTACCTCTCTCAACTGTTCGTGAAATTCCCAGAGAGCTTTGGCGTCTTTGATGGGCAGGTTGGTTTTGTTGAGCTGGTATTCCATCTGGTGCAGAAGGGCGATCAGCGTCTGCAGCGTGCTGTCATGCAATTCACGCGCAATGCGTTTGCGTTCCTCTTCCTGCGCCATGGTTATCTGCTCAAGGTAGTAACGCATATTATCATACAGGCGTTTTTCCTCAGTCACATCCCTGGCTATATTCTGGAAAGCAGCCGGGCCGTCGTTTCCCATGATCAGGTTGGTCGTGATCATGCATACGGCTACGGTCCTGTCCTTTTTAAGCAGCGTTTGTTCATATGGCATGGCCATTGGTTGATGCTGGATCAAATTAGTTTTAACTTCCCGTGCCAGCTTCAGGTTCTCCTCCGTAAGAAATGTCTTGACATTGAATCCCAGCAGTTCCTCTCTTGAGTACCCGGTGAGCCTGGCCGTGGCCTCATTTACGGCTATGATATTGCCTTGGACGTCATGTACCCAGATGGCATCCAGCGCGCTTTCAAAGAGGTCTCTATAACTTTTTTCAGATTCCTTCAGTGCTTTCTCCGCATTTTTCCTGTCGGTAATATCCGACAGTGTTTCTGCAGCGCCTACTATGTCATTGTGGAAACCAATGATGGGGCTGGCGGTGAAATACAGCCACTTTCCATCCGGTTTAAGGGCGGGGAAAAAGTTCTCTGCCTCATAAGCGCCTTTGATCAGAGGTGATTTCCTGCATATGCCGGGATAATTTGATTCTGTATCGTCTTCAGATGCCCCGTCGGTGATGAGGTCGGCCATTACAGAACGCTTTTCGCTGTAAAAGGCTTTCCAGTAGTCGCCGGTGCCCAGCATATCTTCTCTCCTGGTACCCGTTAGCTCTTCGATTGCCGTATTCCACTGCGTAACCTGATGCGACCTGTTAATAGCAAAAATGGGAACCGGCAGCGCGTCTATCAGCTTGCTTAACATGTCACGGGCATATCCCCACTGTGAAATATTCCTGTAGTACAGATAGAATGACAGGGTTATTACGCTGCCTGTTACGATGACTCCGCTGCTTACCAGGAGAGCGGATACCAGGTCGGGAGATTGAAAGATGCTTTTAGGCAGCATGACGATGCTGCTCAACACTAGGCTTACAATGCCGCCCCTCAACCTGAAAATATAGTTGGCATAGATTATGGGTATAAGAAAGAGGATGTTTTCTATGGTATAACTGGTAAACCACGCCCGGTAAAAAACAACAGGGACATCCAGGAAAAACAGGATGGTCGAATATTGCAGAATACTTGTTGCACAAAATATAATAGCTATATACCAGAAATGCTGGTTTTTCAGAATCTTTAACGATGACATGATCAAATTATATTAAGAATACCACTTTCCCCCCAACTTTCAGAGTACTGCTGTTTAAGGCAGCTCTTCCAGCGTTAACCAGCCCCTTTTAATAGCCTGAATTGCCGCCTCCGTGCGTGATCCTACCCCAAGTTTATTGAAAATCGCACCCAGGTGGCTTTCGATGGTGTGAATGCTGAGATGCATTTCTTCTGCGATGACACTATTACTTTTTCCCTTGGCTGCCATTTTCAGCACATCCATTTCCCTTTCGGTGAGGATATCCCCTCCTTGCTCTCCACTTGCCTCGCCCTTTGCCGTCCTGAAACGTTCCAGCACCTTGCGCGCCACCAGCGGATGGAGCACGGACTCTCCTTTGTGCACGGTCTGGATAGCCTCAATCAGCTCCCGGCTGCTGATGTCCTTTAATAAATAACCTGCTGCGCCCGCTGACAGGAGGGAAAAAATGTATTGCTCGTAATCATAGGCTGTAAGGATCAGTATTGCTATGGATGGTTGGATTGCCTTTATCTGTTTGGTTGCTTCAATACCGTTAAGCCTGGGCATGGAGATATCCATGACTATTACATCAGGCTTGAGCTTGGTGGCCAGTCGGACCGCTTCTTCACCATCACTTGCTTCCCCCACTACATTGAATTTTGCTTCCGCTTCCAGAGATTTGCGGATGCTTTCCCTCACCACCACGTGGTCCTCAGCAAGTAGTATATTAATCTTTTTCATAGTAGCCCAACAATGTATTTATTTATCTTATCCTATCATATCGGCCTGAACAAATCTTGAGCTTAACGGCCTATTTTCCTCATGGAAAACCATGAGATTGGCCTCAAGGATATCAATGGTTCTAAAAACGAGGTCTTCAATATGCAAAATATATTAATCCAATTGATTCGTTGGCGGAGCCGCTGAATTATGATGATAGCGTGATAAAAAAATTACAAGGAGGTACCCCAAATGGGTCTTAGAGCATATCTTTTAGTAACAGCATGTGACGAGGTAGAGCAGGTAGAATTCGTAAAAATTCTCAGGGATCTTGAGGAGATGCCGGGAGTTGATTTCGTAGATCCGGTGATCGGTAATGCCGATATGGTCATTATGATCGATGCCCCGGTGACCGTGCAGGACATTGCCAATAAAATCGCCGGTAAAAAATGGTGCAAGGATATCGAGGTGCTGAAGATTGTCAGCATGTTCGAACGGCACCATGCTTCCAAGAAGGAATTGCTGGCATCGATGATTCACAGCGGCGTATAGCACCGGATGTAGCGAGGTAGATCATACGCCATCAATATTGAGGTGTAGATTATATGCTTACCGAATCTATGAATGATAAGAAGATCAGTCTAACGTTAATTGATGCCATAGTATTTAAGCACAATGTGCAGCCCGGCGCGGTAATACCGGTATTACAGGAGATCCAGGAAGAATACGGCTACATACCACCTGTAACCATACAGCGTATCGCGCACCACCTGGGTATATTTGCCAGTGATATCTACGGCATCGTAACCTTTTATTCACAATTTCGCCTGCAGCCTCCCGGCAAAAATTTGATTAAGGTTTGTCACGGTACGGCCTGTCATCTGGGCGGCGCAGAGCGCCTTACTGAAGCTATTTCCCAGCATATTGGGACTACAGAGGGCAAGACCAGCAAGGATGGACAATTCACGCTGGGGCGTGTGGCCTGCCTGGGATGCTGCAGCCTGGCTCCTTGCGTAACCGTAAACGGCGAGATTCACGGCCGGCTTAATCCCGAATCAATCGGCAAGGTCGTCAATAAACTCAAGGAAGAGAAAACCGCGAACGTGGAGTAAAGCGGCATGATGCATAACGATGATAAGTCCTGGGTCATAAAAGTCGGACTGGCCTCGTGTGGTATAGCCGCCGGCGGCAACAGGGTATTCGGCGTTTTCAAGTCGAAGCTTGAGAGCAAGAGCATACGCGCCGAATTAAAATCCACTGGCTGTATCGGCATGTGCTACAGAGAGGTCCTCGTTGAAGTGTGCTCACAGCACGGATCAACATTTTACGGGCAGGTCACTCCCGAGCGTGTCGAACGCATCATCGACCAGCATATCATCGGCGGCAACCCAGTGGATGAATGGGCTGTGCCACAGGATGAAATCAACAGCTTTATGTCTCGGCAGAAGCGTATTGTGCTGCGGAACTGCGGCATAATTAATCCTGAATCTATAGATGACTATCTCGATTCCAGTGGCTATATGGCTTTACATAAAGTTCTGGGGAAGACACCTATCGAGGTGATAGATGAAGTCACCCGGTCGGGTTTGAGAGGGCGAGGAGGAGCCGGCTTCACCACAGGGGTAAAGTGGCTGACCACCAGGAAGGCCAAAGGCAGCCCCAAGTATGTGATCTGCAATGCGGATGAGGGCGATCCCGGCGCCTTTATGGACAGGAGCGTGCTGGAAAGCGATCCGCATAGCGTTCTGGAAGGTATGCTGATCGCCGGGTATGCCATAGGAGCTACCGAGGGGATCGTTTATGTAAGGGCCGAGTATCCGCTGGCAATCCAGCGACTTGAAAAAGCTCTAGAACAGGCTCGCGAACGGAAATATATAGGCAACGATATACTGGGATGCGATTTTGATTTTAATATAAGTATACGCCAGGGGGCCGGCGCCTTTGTTTGCGGCGAGGAGACAGCCCTCATCATGTCTATCGAAGGCAAACGCGGTATGCCCAGGTTGCGACCCCCGTTCCCGTCTCAATCCGGACTGTGGGGTAGACCGACCAATATAAATAATGTCGAGACTTATGCCAATGTTCCCTGGATCGTTTTGAACGGCGCCGAAACCTATGCAGCTTATGGTACTGCCAAAAGCAAAGGCACTAAAGTTTTTGCCCTGGCCGGTAGCATTGCTCGCGGAGGCTTGATTGAAGTGCCGATGGGCATATCCATTCGCGAGATAGTGACCGACATCGGTGGCGGGACTGCCGGCGGGACTGATTTCAAAGCCGTACAGCTTGGAGGACCATCGGGAGGTGTGATACCTGCCAGCATGGCGGATATACCGGTTGACTACGAATCCATCAGCCAGACCGGCGCAATTGTTGGTTCAGGCGGAATGATCGTTATGGATGGAAATGCTTGCATGGTAGATGTGGCCAAGTTTTTTCTCAATTTCACGCAGGATGAATCCTGCGGCAAATGCACGTTTTGCAGAATTGGAACTAGGCGCATGCTTGAAATCCTGGAGAAGATTACGGGTGGAAAGGGCACGGAAGACGATATCAGTACCCTGGAGGAGCTCGCGGGGGAAATAAAAAAATCATCACTTTGCGGACTTGGGCAGACGGCTCCTAATCCCGTCCTCACTACTATCAAATATTTTCGTGATGAATACATGGAGCACATCACGAACAAGAAGTGCCCTGCCAAGAAATGCCAGGCTCTCATAACCTATATAATAGATGGGGCGAAATGCCCGGGCTGCGGGCTCTGCATCAGGTACTGCCCGGTGAATGCCATTTCAGGGAATAAGAAGGAAGCGCACTCCATAGATCCCGACATTTGTATACGCTGCGGCCTGTGCAACAGCATCTGCCGCAAAGGCGCGGTAATTGCCGTGTGAGGTTAAAGATGGGCAACGTAAATTTCATCTTAAACGGCAGGCAGGTACAGGCGGAAGCAGGATGTACCATCCTGGAAGCCGCCGGTCAAAATGGTGTTGAAATACCCACCCTGTGCCATGACCCGCGATTGAAGCCGACAGCGGCCTGTCGCATCTGCCTGGTAAGGGTGGAAGGCGCCCGCGGGCCCGTACCGGCGTGTGCTACTCCTGTAAATGAGGGTATGGTGGTTAACACGGAGACCCTGGAACTTGCCAGGACGCGCCAGATGGCGCTGGAACTTATGCTCTCCGACCATTATGGCGATTGCGTTGCTCCCTGCAAGCTGGCCTGTCCTGCCGGCATCGATATACAGGGATACATCGGACTGATCGCTAACGGCATGTATGCCGAGGCCTTGAAACTGATTAAAGAATCCAACCCCCTGCCTTCCATCTGCGGCAGGGTTTGCCCCCGTTTCTGCGAGCAGCAGTGCCGCAGGAACCTGGTTGACGGCCCGGTGGCTATCAATGCACTGAAGAGGTTTGCCGCCGATTACGCGCTGAGTAGCGGAATTGATTGTCAACCCGAGGCCAAGCCGGCAACCAGAAAAAAGGTAGCTGTCATAGGCGGAGGGCCCGCCGGGCTTTCAGCCGCCTATTTCCTGGCGCTGGAAGGGCACAGCGTAAGTATCTTCGATGCCAACCCGGAACTGGGCGGGATGATGCGCTATGGCATTCCTGCCTACCGTCTTCCGAGGGATATACTTGACAGGGAGATTGCAAGCATCACCGGACTATGCAGCAAGGTTCACTGCAATGCCGTTTTCGGTAAAGATTTTACTCTGGGAAGCCTCAAAAAAGACGGCTATGACGCCGTATTCGTGGCTGTAGGCGCGCAGGCAGACCAGAGAATGCGCATCGAGGGGGAAACACTGCCCGGTGTTTATTCCGGCATAGGCTTTCTGCGTGACATTGCACTGGGCAAACAGGTAACGCTGGGGCAGAAAGTAGCTGTCATCGGTGGAGGCAACACTGCCATTGATGCAGCTCAGACCGCTGTAAGGCTGGGCAGCAGCGATGTCACCATTGTATACCGCAGGTCCAGGGATGAAATGCCCGCATCCTCTGACGAGATCAAGCAGGCCGAAGACAAGGGTGTTAAATTTTGCTTTTTGGCCGCGCCCCTTAAACTTGCCACCAGCAACGGCAGGGTGCAGAAAATTGAATGCATCAGGATGGTTCTGGGTGAGCCTGACAGCTCCGGCAGGCGAAAACCGGAACCCCTGTCAGGGTCTGAATTCATGATGGAAGTCGATAACGTGATCTCAGCTATCGGGCAGTCACTAAAAGAATCCGAGCCGGATATCACGGATAGAATAAAACTGAACGGCAGAGGTTACCTGGATATTAATCAAGAGACCATGCAGACTTCTCTTGAAGGTGTATTTGCAGGCGGCGATTGCGCATCCGGGCCGGCAACTGTAGTTGAAGCTGTAGCAGCCGGACATAGAGCCGCTATTTCAATCAATCAGTTTCTCAGCGGGCAGACGGTGGAACCTGTGAAAAAGCCATACAATTGCACTAAAGGCAGCTTGCAGGAAATAGATGCAGCAGAGTATGCGGAAGTACCGAGGATACCAAGAGTCGAGATGCCTACGCGTGATCCGAAGCAGAAGGATGGGTTTGCCGAGTTCGAGATCGGTTTCACGGAAAATATGGCCCTAATCGAAACCGGGCGTTGCCTGGCTTGCGGCTGCCAGAAGGCTTTCGATTGCACGCTGCGCGACCTGGCTGCGGAGTACGGTGTCGACTCTATGAAATACATCGGGCGCAAACATAAGTGGAATATCGATGAACACGAGCATCCCAATATAATAAGGGACACCAATAAGTGCATTTTATGTGGCCGCTGCGTCAGGATATGCAATGAGGTAGCCGGCATCGGCGCGCTCGGCTTTGTAAATCGCGGTTTCGAGACGGTAGTAGAGCCTACCCTGGGCCTGCCTTTGCAGCAGACAAACTGCAACTCCTGCGGACTGTGCCTGACCACCTGTCCCACGGGCGCCATACTGCCTAAAGTAAATTTGCCCAAGCCCGGGCCATGGGAGATCGATAAGATCCCCACGATTTGCTCCGGGTGCGGAATC
This sequence comes from Chloroflexota bacterium, assembly GCA_026389695.1. Classification (GTDB taxonomy): domain Bacteria; phylum Chloroflexota; class Dehalococcoidia; order GIF9; family UBA5629; genus JAQUQM01. The sequence goes on along the minus strand of JAPLHI010000121.1, from coordinate 7,719 downwards.
GGCTGTGATATTGAGCTCAATGTAAAGGGCAACAAGATTGTCAAAGTTACATCGCAGCCGGATGCCGCAGTCAATCACGGGAACCTGTGCCATAAAGGTACCTTCGGTCCCTACTCGGTGAACGGATTGAAGCGTCTCAGAACACCGCTTGTCATGCGCGACGGAAATCTCGTGGAATCAAACTGGGATGAAGCTTTGCATGCAGCGTCCGCGGGCCTGCTGGACATCAAAAACAATAAAGGCGGAGAAAAGCTGGCGGTACTGCTCTCACCGCAGCTAACCAACGAGGAAAGCTATCTGGCTCAAAAATTGGCCAGGGTTGCCCTGGTAACCAATAACCTCGGCTGTCCGGCAGTGCCTTTCCTGAATGAAGGCCTGTTGAAGCATTTGGGAAAAGACGGCTCCACCTGCACGTTTGAAGATCTCCGCGCCAGCGACCTTGTTATCGTCTACAACTGCGAAATAGAACAACGTTACCCTGTAGCAGCGCTGTCGGTCAAGGAAGCAGTGGCCGGAGGGAGCAGGCTGGTTACACTCGGTTCCCATCAGAACGCGATAGATTTCATGGCGAATATAAATTTGAAGGTAAACCGCAGGACCAGCCTGGATGTACTGAACGCCATGTTGAGCTATATCGTCACTTATAATCTCGTAGACCAGGATTTTGTGAGCTCGAAAGTGGCAGGTTACGCTGACTTCGCCAGAGAGATACGGCAGTATTCGCTGGGTAAAATATATGATATACCGTGGGTTAATCCGTCCAAACTGATTGAGGCAGTACAGCTTTTTATACGTGCCCGCAATCCCGTAATAGTTATAGACGGCGACCAGATTACGCCGCAGGAAGCGGCCGCCATCAGCCAGTGTGCCCTCATAACCGGCAATACAGGCCGCCAGGGCGCCGGTATACTGGTGCTGCGCTCAGGATGCAATGCCCAGGGCATGCTCGATATGGGAATTGTCCACGATTACCTTGCTGGCCAGGTCCCTGTTTCCGAAGAGGCTAAGCGGCGTGTCTTTGAGACCGAATGGGGTCATCATATACCGGCTAACCACGGCCGTAATGTAGTGGGCATCATGGAGGGCATAGAGAAAGAAGAAATTCAGGGCATACTGATCATCGGCAACGGCGCACTGGCGGAAAATGCCGGCATCATTTTAGGCTCGCAGGTTTTCACGGTATTGATCGGTGAAGTTCTGCCTGAAAAGCCCCCTTACCCGGATGTAATATTACCGGCGGCGATCTTTGCCGAGAGTGATGGAACATATACTAATTGCGAAGGTCGGATTCAGCAGCTCAGCCCTGCTTTTACACCGCCGGGAGGACGGCAGAACAGGCACATACTGACTGCGCTTTCCAGCGCCCTCGGCTACAAGATGAATTATCCTTCGACTGTAGCCGTCACCGGTGAAATTGGCAGGCTGGTTGCGGAGTACAGGAATATTAATCCCACTGCTAAACGTTCAATGCTGCAACAGAAGAAATTCACGGTAGGCGGCCGAAATTAGGCAGCTTTCTCAGAGCGCGTAAATCTCGTTGCCGAAGGTGTGCACCCAGTTCTTCTTCAACGCCTCGATGGCGTCGGCTGTCCTGTCCACCCCGATGATGACGATAGGCTGGCCGCTCTCTCCCCTGCCCAAGTATGTATAGAAATAGTGCACATTGATATTGGCATCCTTGAGCGGCTTGAGCACAGCGCGCAGGGCGCCGGGATGATCGGGTATCTCCACGGCGATGACGTCATGCTCGATGACCTTATACCCGCTGCTGCGCAGGACGTTAGCCGTTTTTTCAGGATTATCCGTGACAAACCTGACGGTGCTGATATCCGAAGTATCTGCAACCGATATGGCGCGTATATTGATATTTTCCCTAGCCAGGCATTCACTGACTGACATGAATACGCCGGGAACATTTTCCAGGATTACAGACACTTGTTTTACGCACATGGCGACCCCCTCTTAATACGCATCAGAATAAATTATACCCCGCGTTAAGTGCTTTTTCATTGATCTCAATGAGCTTTTTCTTGGTGCTCAGGATGCGCTTCAAAGACTCTATAACGCTCTGCAGCTCCACCAGGCCGCTTTTCTTGATGAATGCGCCCAGCATAATCATATTGGCTGATTTGGGGCTGCCCAGGTCCTCCGCGACCTTATTGGCGGGCACACGGACGATCTCAATGTCGCCTCGGATGATATCCGCCTCCACCAGCGAGGAATTCAAAAAGAACAGCCCACCAGACTGGATGTGGTGCTGGAACTTAACGGCAGACGGCTGATTCATGGCGATTACAAACTCCGGTGAGGATGCAACGGGGGAAGCTATTTCGTCATCGGATACGGCCACAGTACAGTTGGCCGTGCCGCCGCGCACCTCTGCGCCGTAGGCCGGTAGATACGTAACGTTTTTGCCCTCCAGCATGGCAGCTTCGGCCAGGCTCAGCCCCATGGACATCACGCCCTGGCCGCCGAAGCCGGCAAACAGGGTTTTAATCAGCACTCTTCTGCTCCGTCACGTCTTTATATACACCGAGCGGGAATATCTTGGACATCTCATCGTCTACCCATTTCCAGGCCTGGATGGGAGTCATCTTCCAGTTGGTGGGGCAGGGTGAAAGTATCTCCACCATGGAAAATCCCCGCTTATCAAGCTGCATCTGGAACGCTTTGGTGATGGCCTTCTTGGCTTTCCTGATATTGGCAGGTGAATTGACCGCCACCCTTTCAATATAGGCTACGCCTTCAAGTGGCGCCAGCATCTCGCTCATCTTGATGGGGTGGCCTTCAATTACATGGTCGCGTCCGTAAGGTGTGGTGGTGGTCTTCATACCCCTGAGGGTGGTGGGAGCCATCTGGCCGCCCGTCATGCCGTAGACGGCGTTATTAATAAAAACGGTGGTAGTATTCTCGCCCCTGTTAGCGGCGTGTATGGTTTCGGCGGTGCCGATGGCCGCCAGGTCGCCGTCGCCCTGGTAGGTGAAGACAACTATATCCGGGCAGGCGCGCTTGATGCCGGTTGCCACCGCTGCGCCCCTGCCGTGCGCGCATTCGGCCATATCCACATCGAAGTAATGATAGGCAAATACCGAGCAGCCCGGCGGCGGGATGCCCACGGTCTTATCCTGCAGCCCCATCTCATCGATGACTTCGCAGATAAGCCTGTGCGCTATGGAATGCCCGCATCCCGGGCAGTAGTGGAAGACGGCTCTCTTCAATGACTTGGGATGCGCATATACCTTTTTCATTATTTCAAACCCTTCTGGTAATAAAGTCTCGAGATTACGCGCGATACCTCGCTGGGCGTGGGTATCACCCCGCCCGGACGGCCGTAAAAGGAAACCTCGCCCTTGCCTTCGAGTGATAACTGGACATCCTCCAGCATCTGGCCCATGTTCATTTCAAAGACGAGGAAATGGTTTACGTTTTTTACTACCTCTTTAACCGCCTCGTCCGGGAAAGGCCACAGAGTGATCGGCCTGAGTAATCCAACCTTCAAGCCTTCGGCGCGGACGTTCCTGATGGCGCCCTTGGCTATGCGTGCGGCAATACCAAAGGCCACCACTACCAGCTTGGCATCGTCAATCATAAAGGTTTCGAAGGTTGTCTCCTGCTTCTTGATCAGGCCGTACCTGCGGAAGAGGCTCCAGTTGATCTCCTCGAGCTCCGCCGGATTGGAGGTGAAGGTCTTGATGATCTTGCTGGGGCGGCCTTTGGCACCTCTTAAGGAACCTTCCCTGACCGGTAAAACAGCAGGAGCTTCCTGCTTGAATTCTACCGGCTCCATCATCTGTCCCAGAACGCCATCGCCGAGGATGATGACCGGAATCTTATATTTATCTGCCAGGTCGAAGGCACGAATGGTGAGGTCGGCAAGCTCCTGCACGGAGGAAGGCGCAAGTACGATGGTGCGGTAATCACCGTGTCCTCCGCCGCGTGTGGCCTGAAAATAATCAGATTGCGCGGCTGCGATGCTTCCCAGGCCGGGTCCGCCGCGTGACATATTTACTATTACAGCGGGCAGCTCACAGGCGGCCAGGTAGGAGATGCCTTCCTGTTTGAGGCTGATGCCGGGGCTGGAGGAGGATGTCATGGCCCTTGCGCCCACCACGCTGGCGCCGTAGACCATATTGATGGCGGCCAGTTCACTCTCCGCCTGCACGAAGACGCATCCCTTCCTGCGGCTGAGGTGTGTGGCCATGTATTCGATAAGCTCGTTCTGCGGTGTGATGGGGTAGCCGAAGTAGCACTGGCAGCCGGCCCTGATGGCCGCTTCGCCGATGGCGCTGTTGCCATCCATGAGCACTTTAGGCACGGTACACCTCTATGGCTACTTCCGGGCAGACGATGGCGCACACGGCGCAGCCGGTGCATTCGCCGTCTTCAATGTAGATGGCGTGCTGGTATCCGGCGGCATTAAGCTTGTCCGACAGTTTGATCACCTTTTTAGGGCAGAAATTGATGCACAGTTCGCATCCCTTGCAAATTTGGTGGGAGATTTCAATGGAACCTTTCATAGTTTAACTGATGTGACTTAACGGCAGATTTTAAAATAAGCCTTATAATTGTATGCCTAAATCACGCCCAGATACAAGTCCACCACACCTGCCATTGCATGCCTCTACAAGCGCCATCGCGAGTTTACCATACATGGCATCGCGACCAATAATTATAACCACGTCATCATGAGCCCTCCCCCCAAAGTGTCATCGCGAGGCGCCTTTTACCACGTCATTGCGAGGAACGCAGTAACGAAGCAATCTCACGGCATTGCACCAGGAAAAGAGATTGCCGCGCCCCTTCCCTGATACGTCATCACGAGGAGCGCAGCGACGTGGTGATCTCATGAAATAACCACGGTACCCTTGCAGTGAGAGTCGCCTGCCCACAGGCGACCCTTGACACAGTCCATTCCGTTGCTTAATATGCTATGGACAAAAAAATGAAACTCACCGTCATAGACGCCCTCAGCCTCAGCGATGCCTGGTACCAGTGCCTGCAGAAAGCCCTTTTTAAAGGGAGGGAATACGTAATCCAGCAGGGACGCTTCGAGGGCATGCGCCGCAAAGAAATAGAGCTGGTTGCCATCAATATCACCAAGCCCGGCATCCGCCCGCTCAGTCCTGATGTGCCCAACGGCGTCCCTTTACCCACTACCGATGAGGTCATAGAGGAATACATGTCTTACCTCATGACCCCGCACAGAGAGGAGAATGAAGAATACACATATGGCGAATTCCTTTCCCCGCAAATAGAGGAAGTCATCAACAGGTATAAAAACGGCTATGATACCAACCAGATGTGCATGTGTGTAGGCAGCAGGGACAGCATCTACCAGAAAGACCCGCCCTGCCTGCGCCTGGTGGACACACGCGTTCAGGACGGCGCACTGCACTTTATGCTCTATTTCCGCAGCTGGGACCTCTGGGGAGGCTTCCCCACCAACCTCGGCGGGCTGCAGTTACTGAAAGAGTACATTGCGAAGGAGATCGGGGTGGAGGACGGAGAATTCCACGCCTTCAGCAAAGGCCTTCACCTCTATGAGCACGCCTGGGACCTGGCCAAGATGGTGCTCAGGATTCCGCTGGAATAAGGCCATTTCTCACAATTCTGTACCTTTAGTCTTTTAACAAGTTGAATATTGTGTATAATAATATATAAAAATATTACACAATAAATTGAGGGACAATTATGGCCAAAAAAGTAATACAAGTTCCCTTTGATGAGGATCTTCTTAAAGAAGTCAATTATGTGTCCAAAAAGAAGCATAAAAAAAGAGCGGAACTGATACGCGAAGCTTGCAAACAATACCTGCTCAGCATCAAGAATGAAGAACTGGATCGGATATATGTCCGTGGTTATGAGAGGATACCGGAAGAAACGGATCTGGGGGAAGCGCAAGTAGCAATATTAAGCGAAGTATTGCCTCCGGAGGAATGGTAAATGCACCGCGGTGAAATATGGTGGGCTGACCTGCCGGGGCCAATGAAAAGACGTCCCGTGTTATTGTTATCGAGGGAATCGGCTTATGGTGCTAGAAGTTCGGTAACGGTAGCCATTATCACCCGGACTATACGGAATATCCCCGTTGAAGTTACGCTTGGTTTGGATGACGATATGCCTGCTGCATGTGTAGTTAATTTGGATAACATCATGACGATTCCAAAAGTTGAGCTAAGAGAACAAATTACAAAATTACAGCCTGAGAGAATGATTGCTGTGGTTGAGGCCATCAAATTTGCGCTGGATTTGTGATACTTAGGAGAATGAACTATCAAATTGTATATCAGCGTTATATATAACGGGTATGAAAACCTTTTATATGCCCTTTTTTATGTTTTTTTGCCTTCATAATTTGATCTTGCAGAGTAAGGTCATTGGTCATTGATACATAGATACCTTCAGAAATATTGACTACTTGGTTACCTGAAAATATTCCGAAACCATCATAGCCCTCATATGGTAGTTCCCAAAGACGTCTGGTTATATCTGCAACGTAATCAGCCAGCTGCACGCCAAAAGAATTTTCCGAGTCTATTTCCTGTATATTCTTGCCAATAAACCAGTTTGGTTGATTCTTATTTGGCCATGTGTAAAACAGGCCAGCATTAATAAATGATTCCCAATAACTACCAAGTAGGGAGAACGTGCTCCCCCAAATATTTATTTGTTTAACGAACTGCGTATCAACAAGAGTATCTACTGTCTCATCAAAATTTCTTGCATTGATAATACCGTTAGTAAGGCCAAACAATAATCCTATAAGATTACGAAAAGGTTCACCTTTTAATTTAAAAGTTGGGTCTGTCTTTCTTAGCTTCTGAAAAACAAAATCATTCACATCGTTCGATGTACTCTGGCTTAACAGACTCCGTAATAATTTGTTATAGTCGCTCGAACTTCTCAATCCTCCTTCCTTTTTTTTGATCGCTATTGCAATGGAAGGTAAATTTAATTCGATGATGATTTTTCGTAATTCCTTCAATATATCTTGTCGGAATCTCCGATCTTGCAGTTGCCCCCAATCATCTTCTCCGTGTGCGATGGAATAAGCATGAAATTCAAATTTTGGGCCGAATACAAAGCCTTTTTCCTTTAGTTTTTGAGTAATGCTTTTTTTACGATTATTGATTGCAGATGCTAATGTCGATGGCTCAACAACTGTGGCAAATACAATAATATCGTCTTTATTTTCACCAGTCGCAGTCCCTGCATAATCCATATACACTGTAGTCATATCAAACTTACTCTGCGAAATATCACAACCTATAAATTAGTGAACCGGCTTTATTTAAGTATAATCCTTTGTGTATCCGTTCTTAACAAATTGGAGTCCATAAATACGTTGTAGGTGGTTATTATATTTAAGACAATAGATAAATCTCACTGATTCCATGTATACCCGTTATTCCTGCTGTGGGAAACGGCGCTTTCTATTCCGCTGGTTCCCGCGTAAGCCATATTACCATCCGCCGACCAGGCTACCCTGGCGTTTCCTGAACCTGTCGGTGGTTTCTGGCTGGGCTGCCACATGGGACAGGCCGGGCAGAGTGACATGGGATTGGCCGTGAAATAGGTCTGCACCATATAGCAGCCCCCTCCGCTAGCTTTACATTTAACGGCTCCCGCTATCAGCTTGCCGCCGACAGTGGTACCATAGCAGGCAATAGTTGCTATTGGTTCCGGCGACTGCATGCGGTAAGCCTGGTAATCCACCAC
>JAPLHI010000083.1 GCA_026389695.1 Chloroflexota bacterium | reverse complement strand
AAACAAGGATATAAGCTATCCATTCATAACCATGTAATGAAATGCGGAAATAGTCCTGAAAACGGGTAAGCAGAAAAACAATGCCGCATGAGATGGCTATCATGCCCAAGAGCAATAGCCCTTCCTTCAACCATTTAATATTTTTTTTCTCTGGTTCTGTGCTGTTAATCTTCAAATCGCTCCTCTTTTCGCACTTGAAACAACCACAGACTCAATACCCAGCTCGCCCAGTTTTTGTTTTATTTCATTGGCCTTCGCTTCATCTTCCGCCAACGAAAAGATCATGGGACCGGAGCCGGCCAGATGCAATTTACCTGCTCCGCAACGATGGAAAGGTCTCCAGTACCTGACCAGTTCCGGATAAGCTTTAAATACAATAAAATCAAATGCATTATGTAAGGAGGCAGGCACTAATCTGCCGCCGCTTTCAATCGATGCCTTCACCCTGGCAGCATAAGTGCCATCCGTATAATTTGCCGGTTGCATCATACCGTATAATCTCGTTGTCTTATTTATCTGTTCGGGTATATCCGGTTTTAAAAACACAAACCACTCGGGTGCAATGTCAGGTAAAAGAGAGAGCTTTTCACCTCTTCCCTCCACAAAGCATGTACCCCCATATATGAAAAAAGGAACATCCGAGCCGACGCGACTTCCAATTTTAACAAGCTCCTGCTCGGAGTAATTTAATCCCCACATTCGGTTCAAGCCGATCAAAGTAATGGCAGCATTACTGCTGCCTCCGCCTAAACCTGCGCTCCAGGGGATTTTTTTATCCAGTTTTATACGCGCGCCCTTCTTACAGCCGCTGACCTGCCTGAGCAGTTGCGCCGCTTTTATAACCAGGTTGTCTTCCGTTTGGAGCTGCTGTACAGTACAATTCAACTCAAGGTTTTCCGCTTCCTCAAATCTCAGCATGTCATACAAACCAACAGTCTGCATGATGCTCTTAATCTCATGGTAGCCGTCATCCCGCTTTCCTATCACCTCCAGAACCAGGTTGACCTTTGCCGGCGACTGTAAAATAAGCACAACTTACCCCCTTGCCATGATGCGCATGTACAGGGCCTGCCATTCCCGTAGCGACAATGTCTCCGCACGCCTCTGGTAGTCAATGCCCGCACTGTCCAGGATTTCTTTGGCCACAGGGGTATCCAGTTTTAAACCAAGAGCCAGAGAGTTTCTCAGTTGCTTTCTGGGCGCAGCAAAACAGCACTGAACTACTTTCAGGAACTGCGTTATCTCATCCACTGATACCGCCGGTTCCGGCAGCATATTAAATTTCACTATAGCCGAGTCGACTTTCGGCCTGGGATAAAAACTGCTTGCAGGTACCCGGCAGATAACCTCCGGCCTGCTGTAAACCTGCATACTTACTGAGATATAGCTCATCTTCCCCTGGCTGGCTGTGACCGCCTCTGCCACTTCCCTTTGCATCATAACAACCATCAGAGAGGGTTTGAATTGTGCTTGAATAAATAAATGGAGTATCGGTGAAGTAATATAGTACGGGATATTGGCAACTACCTTGTAATCATGATTATTTTTCACGAGATCATCCAGGTTAAGTTCAAGTATATCAGAATTTACTATCTGAAAATTGCGATATTTATTGAATTTGTCCCTAAGTTTTATGTAAAGTTGGTCATCCTTCTCAATAGCAATGACATTCCCTGCTTTTTTGATAAGTTCCTCCGTCAACACACCCAGGCCGGGCCCAACCTCTATTATAGTGTCGGAAATGGATAGCTCTGCAGCTATGATTATACTGTCTCGGACATCGTCGTCCACAAGAAAATTCTGGCCGAGGCTTTTTCTGGCCCTCAGACCGGAACTCCTCAACTGCCCTTTGATTTTATCTGAAGGTGATGCTGCCTTCTTAGACACGTGCTGTAATCATTCACATCTAAATTTAATGGGCCGTGCACCGTCCTTCGATGATACCCATCAGCTTGCTCCAGCCAGCCAGCTCCAACCAGGTAACCCTGCGGCACCCGGAGTTTACTATTTACCGCTGCTTCCTTCCGGACCTGACGGGATTCATAGTCCTCCGCCGCGCAAGACCCAGCCCTCAACACCGCTTAACTTTCACAGTCCTGATGAATAAAACCTCGAGCCGGAATTCGACCCCGCTATAGCGGATCTCGGGTACAGGGCACCGCTAGTTCCCCGCCTAGCACGACCCGGACAAATACTACTATGCTATGCTGAACTTTTCAAGATTAGACACCCCACCCCAACCTGCTAATTAAAAAGTCGGGCAGGCCTGCCTCCTCCATCTTCTCCTGGGTTACGGCAATATCATAAGAAATCCTACATTGATATATGCTTTGGTTGTCTGAATCGTAGACAGCATAACTCGCACGTGGATCACGGTCACGCGGCTGGCCCACTCCTCCCGGGTTAATTATGAGCCTGTGTTCTCCCAATACAAGCATGTCCCCGTTGCCCAGGTACCCCTCATTTACCACAACCTCATCCTGTTCAAATACAAAAGGCACATGCGTATGGCCTACCAGGCAGTACCGTGTCTCAAAATGTCTGAAGCCCTCCATGGCGGAAACAGCGGATGTTATATACTCCCACACGGGCGCACGGGGGCTACCGTGCACTATAGTGAATTCACTTTCAATAACCACCTCGGGCAGATCAATCAGAAATTGTGTATCCTCTTCTGAAATCTGCTGAGCAGTCCATTCGTTGGCGCTTGCTGCATCAGCGTTAAAATCAGTTATATCTATCTTGCCCACCGCCGCCTGATCATGATTGCCGCACACGCAGACAAAATCAAACTCACGCAATAATTTAATGCACTCGGACGGATTGGGGCCGTAGCCTACCACATCTCCCAGACACCAGAGGCGGTCAAAACCTGCATAATTATTTTTCACGTCATCCAGTACCGCCTGAAAAGCCTCGAGATTACTGTGGATATCAGCAACGATCAGGTACTTCATGAGAACCGGATTATAGCACAACAAGGATGGTATGACCCTTCGTCTCATGCAATTTGACGCTGCGCGGTCATGATGTTAGGATTAACGGGATTATAGAGGCCATATGTACTATTTTGCGTATGCATCTAATTTAAACCGCAAACAGATGGCGGAGAGATGTCCTGAGGCCAAGGCAAAAATTTCTGCCACCCTGCCGAACTATAAGCTGATCTTCAGCGGGTACTCCCGGGAACGCAAGGGCGCGCCTGCCACCATCATGTATTCAAAGGGGGACAAGGTCATGGGTGGTATTTATGAAATAACCGAGGCCGACCTCAGGAAGCTGGACAAATGGGAAGACCTTACTACGTATAGGCATCTCAATGTCACTGTCTGGACGGACAGCGGCGATCCCATCGAAGCAGTGACATTTGCCAGATTACGGCAGGCTGAAGAAGATAAACCCTCGCCCGGGTACCTGGCGATTATTCAACAGGGTTACAGGGATTGGGGAATTATATAATGTACGTGCCTACTTTGTCTGTCAATTGCTCTCTGTGATAACGACCTCGGTCATCTTATCGCCGTTAACGAGTTTTTTCAACACATCCATTCCCTGAGTGCATTGTCCGAAAACCGTATGTTTGCCGTTAAGATGCGGCTGTGGTGCGTAGCAGATGAAAAACTGGCTTCCGTTCGTGTTCGGGCCCGAATTGGCCATGGAGAGAGTACCGGTCTGGTGTGTCCGTTGGCTGAATTCATCCTGGAATTTATATCCCGGCCCACCCGTCCCGTTGCCATTCGGATCACCTCCCTGGACCATGAAACCGGGTATGACACGGTGAAAAGTCAGACCGTTGTAAAAGCCTTTGCGAGACAGTGTCACAAAGTTGTTCACTGTTACAGGTGCATCCGCAGCGTATAGCTCGCACACGATATCACCTTTGGCAGTCTTAATTGTTGCCGTATATTTTTTATTCATGTCAATCACCATGGGTACAGGAGAATCATAATTTTTCGGCGTAGTATTCGAACTGCAACCTGACGCCGTAATGGCGATCAGGCTAACGACAATTAATGATATCACAAATTTTACTTTTAGCATCTGAACCTCCGGAATGTTTATTTTTTACAACTAAAATGCTGCCGGACGGCAGCATTTATTCAGAAAAACGATGTTTAAGATGAGTATTATTTCAGCAACAAACCTCCATTACTGTTTCTAAATCAAAGTCGTATAGCCAAGTATAAGCCGTACAACCACGTAAACCATGAAAATTAGACCAAGCAAAAACAACCACAGGAAGAACATCCTCCAGAATAAACCCCAGGCCAATCCCCAGGTGGGACTGATCTCAACGCGTTGCCGTGTCTGAGGCGCCATTGGAAAAGGAGGCATGCCCGGTAAAGGAGGCGGTTGCACCACCCCTGGCATAACCGGCTGAGGGACAGCCACACCGGTAACTATAGGTACGTGCGGTAATTGTTTTGGCGTACCTGCAATGTGAGCGCCACACGATACGCAGAACTGCTGATTGGCAGCATTCTGTGAACCGCAGTTCGGACACGTGGCAACTTGCTGCATATTTCACCACCTTTGTGATATTTTCCTGCATTATATAACTTGGTTTCGCATTATATCAAGGCTTAGGAAAATAATTTTCACAATTTTTCGTTTAGTCCGTTCGTCATAGCTTGTGATATAATCGCGACATGAAGGTTACAGACATAGGTGAGTTCGGTCTGATTGCGCACATCATCGAAATCATCAACAAGCGAAGCTGTAAGACATCGTCTGCATGGAGTAACCTCTTTATAGGCGCAGGTGATGATGCGGCAGCCTGGAGTACCGGCAGGTCAATGCAGTTAGCAACAACTGATATGATGGTTGAAGGAGTTCACTTTAATCTGAAATATACCGGTTGGTATGATCTTGGCTGGAAATCAATAGCGTCTAATATAAGTGACATAGCTGCAATGGGGGGAGTGCCGCTATATGCGCTTGTGTCCCTGGCTTTGCCGGGTGATATTGAAGTGAAGAATATCACCAGTCTATATGAAGGTATGCTTGAGATAGCGAATAAATATGAAGTCGTTATTAGCGGCGGTAATGTCTCCTCCTCCAAACAGGTGATTATAAGTGTTACTCTGTTGGGCAGGACTACAGGCAATAAATTGCTCACCCGGACTTCTTCCAGGCGGGGAGACTATGTGGCAATTACAGGGTATCCGGGGCTATCGGCGGCGGGATATGAGATTCTCCGCAAAAAACCAGCCGTCAGGCCGAACGCGAAGAAGATAATGATTGACGCACACCTTCGGCCGGTACCCAGGGTACATGAGGCAAAGATTCTATTAAAAAATGGAGTCAGGTCAGCTATCGATACCAGCGACGGGCTGATTGCGGACCTCACCCGTATCTGTGAGGCCAGTCGTGTGAGCGCTGCAATATATGAATCCAATATACCGTTGCATCCATTCTTAGATGAGTACTTTAAGGAAACCAGCCTGGAATTTGCACTGACCGGCGGAGAGGATTATGAACTACTTTTTACCGCAGATAAGGTAACAATCGACGGGATTAAAAAACGAGTTAACTGCCCTGTAACCATCATCGGTGAAATCACCTCGGGAACGCCGGGTGTGGTTAAAATATTCGATGAACAGGGGGAATCCGTTAATTTTGAAAATAAAGGCTGGGACCATTACCGGTCACACTTGTAAGAGCTTGCTGTGAATAGGTTAAACCTGATTACCACAAGTCCTGAGCAGACACAAAGTCTTGGTTCCTGTATCGGCAGGCTGGCACAGGGAAATGATACATATCTTTTGATTGGCAATCTTGGCGCCGGAAAAACATGCCTGGTGCAGGGAATAGCTTTTGGGTTGGGTGTTAAGGAGTACGCATGCAGTCCCTCATTTATGATTGCCAGGGAGTACCGGGGGCGGCTCCAACTGAATCATCTTGATCTCTACCGCCTGGATCACATCGAAGAAATTGCAGACCTGGGTATTGAAGAGTATTTTAATGTTGATTCGGTATGCGCCATAGAATGGGCCGAAAAGGGCGGCAATATACTGCCTGGAGATACCCTGACGGCACATCTTGAATATGTGTCCGAGAACAAGCGCAAAATCATTTTCGAGGCTCACGGCCGGCGCTATACCGAACTCTTGAAACAGCTTGCAGATAATCTTAAAAAGGATGCTGAGGGAAAATGGAACTTTCTATAGACACGTCTACCGATTGGGGAGGCATCGCGCTTTCCCTGGAGGGCAGGCTGATTGCGGATCTAACGTGGCACTCGGGGCAAAACCAGACGACTGAACTGGCGCCCAACATCAGACGCTTAATGGAGACAGCAGCTATTGACTTCACAGCGCTCACAGCCATATTTGTAGCCAGGGGGCCGGGAAGTTATAACGGCCTCAGAGCTGGTATCAGCGCCGCCAAGGGTTTTGCATTTTCACTCAGCATTCCCCTGGTTAGCATTTCCACACTTGAGGTAGAAGCCTATCCATTTGCCTTCACTGAATTACCCATATGCCCCGTATACGATGCCGGAAGAGGAGAAATTGCCACAGCATTATTCATTCTCCGCAATGAATGGCAATGTATAGAGGCGGAACACCTCACAACATTAACCGGATTATGCGCGGAAACGCATTCGACAACCGTTTTCTGCGGCGGAATAAATCCGGAACAGATATCTCAGATTAAACAAAACCTTGGCGAAAAAGCTGTGATCCCGGATTGGCAGGTCCGCGTACGTCAGCCTGGCAGCCTGGCAGTTCTGGGATGGCAACGCCTGCATAGCGGCCAATATGATAACCCGGCTACCCTGCAGCCCGTTTATCTGCGCCAGCCACCTATAACATTGCGTAAGAAAAAATACTGATATCCGAAAAATATTATCAGCTATCTCAAAGCTTCGGGCAGTAAAAACACAACCGGGTTCAGATTGGAAACAAGCCAATTCAATATATTAGATGCAAGAGTCACATCGCGGGCCCAATCCGCGGCCGGGTTAGCTTCTATAAGGGTTACAAGCACAACCAACCCGACTGCCGAATTCAACAGGCCTAAGATACCACCCAGAAAGCTCCAGAAAAAGCCGCCGTTCCAGATTTTTTCCAGCAGATGACGCGGCAACATAAAAATAAACAGCAGGATCACCATGATGATTCCCAGCATCAGTAGGAACGCCAATATATTCCGCCAGTTGCTATCCTGCATAAAAACAAGCCATGACGATATATAGACGTAGAATAAACCGGCTAAAGGCAATGCAATTATGAGAGCGAGTAATGAGAAGAACGCCTTAACCGCACCTTCCTTTAGTCCTCCGATAAAGCTGAAGATGAGTATCAGTGCAACAATGAAATCTATAAGTATACCCACACCCGGCTGTATGCTCATAAGATCAAACCGCTAAAAAGTAATTTGCGTAATTCTAACGAATTAGCCATATTTTAACAATATGGTTCTATTAATAATTCGCGGCACATATAATTGTGGCAAAATTATCTTGTTCACGTTAAAATCTATTCTTGCCTTGATAAAAAAATAAGGGAGTTGACATGGAAAGAAGCCTCATATTAATCAAACCCGACGCCGTACAAAGGTGCATTGCCGGAGAGATAATCGCGCGGCTCGAAAAGCGGGGACTAAAAATAGTGGCAATGAAAATGCTGCGCATGGATAAGGCTCTGGCGGAGCGGCATTACGCAATTCATCGGGAGAAACCGTTTTTCAACGATCTGGTAAAATTTATTACCTCAGGGCCCATCATCGCAGCCGTTTTTGATGGCGAAAATGCTGTCGAGTCCATCCGGCAGATGATGGGCGCCACCGACCCAAAAAAAGCAGCTCCAGGTACGATACGGGCTGATCTCGGACTTAATATGGAACATAACATGATACATGGCTCAGACTCCGTCGAAAACGCTGAAAAAGAGATTAGTATCTTCTTTAAGCCGGAAGAGGTATTGACCTATACCAGAGAAATAGATAGATGGGTTACTGGATCCTGACGAGTTGCAGTGCTTTTTCGTAAATACTATCAAGGCGATAGTAGTTCCTCAGTTCCCGTGAAAAAATGTGGATTATGACACCCGCGTAGTCCATCAAAATCCATCCTGAATCGGAATTGCCTTCGCTTTTATGCAGCGTTACGGAACTGCTTTTCAGGGTATCAACTATTTCTTTGCGGATGGCGTCCAACTGGCGGTCCGACTCACCATTACAGATCACTACATAGTCCGTAAAAGAGCAAGCCTGCCGTGTATCCAGTAAAACTATCTCCTCTGCCTGTTTATCCGATGCCAGTTCTACTGCCCGGCGGGCTATTTCCAAAGGCTGCAGTTCTTTCTCTTTAGCTATCTATAACCTCTCCGCATCAATTATAACATATTGACTAAAACATCAATATTTACAATTTTATGAAATCCCTTTCACCTGCCATACGATAGCTGCTTTAAATGATTGACTGGTAATTCAATAAAAACTATATCGGCGCTAATAATAAGCATATGCGCATCAGTCTCAGCGACCTTCTATTTTGACATATTATAAATTATGCCCTAATATTAATAGGGGCGTAAGAACAACCAGAGGTAATGTCAATATGAAAGCATATGCGAGTAATGTTGGCTGTAGATATTTTTAAAGCGGCAAAAACTGTAAATTTGAAAAATTACCTTGGAGGTATTGATATGGCACAGATTATTAAGGCGGAAAGAGACTACACTTTACTGACAGTATTGCTTCAGGTGGCCGATATCTTTGTAAAAGTCAGGGAAAGGGAACTGCTCAACCAGAATTTATCTGCAACCTCGGCAGCGATTCTTTTCCTCGTAGATGCCATGGGCAAAGATGTAACACCGGCTAAGATATCCAGGATGCTATTGCGTGAGCCCCATTCCGTTTCAGGTATTTTGATGAGGATGGAAAAGCAGGGTCTCCTTAAAAGAACCAAGAATATGGAACGCAAGAACCTTATCAGGGTTACGCTTACCGCCAGGGGCGAGCAGGCCTTGAAGCTGTCTATGAAAAAGGAAGGCGTAAAACACATCTTATCCAGGCTAACCGAAGAGCAGCGCAAACAATTGAAGGCCGCACTGGCCACACTCAAAGAAGCCGGCCTAAAGGAACTCAATCTCGGACCTCGGGCGCTTCCCTGGCCGTAATAAGACGATTTTAAATACAATGACGCCCGCGTTAACCGACAACCAGTAAATGGGCAATGCGGGCGTCTACATATTTTCTAAATTGTACTTTGCCGTGTAAACGGCTCTTTTATTGCGCCCGCTTCTTTTTTCATCGGGTTCACATTTGTTATAATTAAAGCATCATTTTTAAACAGGATAAACAATGAAAGCTAAATGGTGGCAGGGTAGTCTGCTTTATTTATTAGTGCTTGTAGCCTTGCTGGCTCTGGCCTTCAGCTTTTTCCCCGTCAACAAAGGACCCAAGGAAGTTGATTTATACACCTTTGTTGAAAGTGCCAAGACCGGCCTCATAGATACAATCCAGCAGGACGGCACGACCATAATTGGAGTAAAAAGTGAAAAGCCCGTAGTCAAAGCATCTTTCGTTGGCAGCACCAAAGAATTGATCGACAGCCTTAAAGATGCAGGCATTAAACTAGGGGAAGATGGAATCAAATTCGACGTAAAAACAGGCGGGCTGGATTGGGGCAGCCTGTTACTTAGCTTCCTGCCCCTGTTGCTATTTGGAGCGCTTTTATTGTTCCTTTTCCGTTCCGCGCGCGGCGCTAATACCCAGGCCTTCAATTTTGGAAAAAGTCGCGCCCGGCTTGTTTCAGGTAATAAGCCTTCCGTCACATTTGCCGATGTCGCCGGTGTAGATGAAGCTAAAGGAGAACTACAGGAGGTTGTCGAGTTTCTCAAATCTCCTCAAAAATTTCTCGCTCTGGGCGCAAGGATACCGCGCGGAATGCTGCTGGTAGGGCCACCGGGATGCGGTAAAACGTTGATTGCCAAGGCTACAGCGGGTGAAGCCAGTGTGCCATTCTTCTCTATCAGCGGCAGTGAATTTGTCGAGATGTTTGTTGGTGTCGGCGCTTCAAGAGTCCGTGATCTTTTCGACCAGGCAAAGCGCAGCGCCCCCTGCATCGTCTTCGTAGATGAAATTGACGCCGTGGGCAGGCATCGCGGCGCCGGCCTTGGGGGCGGGCATGACGAACGCGAACAAACGCTGAATCAGATACTTGTAGAAATGGACGGTTTCGATAGTAATACCAATGTCATCGTCCTGGCCGCTACCAACAGGCCTGATATACTCGATCCGGCCCTGCTCCGTCCCGGACGCTTCGACCGTCTGGTCAAGATCGGGGCCCCCGACCTAGAGGCCAGAAGGCAGATCCTGAAGGTCCACGTCAAGAACAAGCCCCTTGCGGCGGACTTCAACCTGGACGAACTGGCGAAGCGGACCGAGGGCTACACTGGAGCGGACCTCTCCAACCTGGTGAACGAGGCCACCATGCTCACCATACGCAAGGTGGTGGCCAAGAACAAGGACATCAAGCCGGAGCTCTTGAAGAAGGAGAAGATCCCGATGCAGGCCTTCATCGAGGCGATGGCCAAGACCAAGCCGGTGGCCCGGACTGAGCTGGCCAAGTACGAGAAGATCGTCAAGGACTTCGAATACGTGAGGTGAAGGAATGACGAAGAAAGAGAAACCTGCCAGCCTGATCCGGCCCTTCAAACCGAAACGCGCCCACACCCATGCCCAGGGCGGCTTCGAGCGTGGCACGCAGGGTTTCGGGATTGAAATCTAGTT
>JAPLHI010000058.1 GCA_026389695.1 Chloroflexota bacterium | reverse complement strand
CGCGATTACCTGGCTGCGAGCGGGGATGGCAAAGCTCTGTGGATACGCACGCCGCTGATTCCCAGTGCTACGGCCAACCGCGAGACCGTTGAAAGGATCGGTGAATTCATAGTTAAGAACCTGGGAAGTCAGATGCAGCGCTGGGAACTATGCGCTTTTAATAACCTCTGCCGTGACAAGTATCGCAGGCTGGGATTGGAATGGCAGCATGCTGGGACACCGTTGATGAGTAAGCAGGAACTTATGGAATTGGAGCAAATTGCTAAAAATACAGGAGTAAACCCGGATATCGTTTTCGTTACAGGAGCCAGCAGGCTGGAAAGTTGAAATGAACAGGAGGCACGAGATGCAGCAACAAAAACAGTTACACACTACATTTTCAGAATCGGATATTGAAAACTTTAAGCCCGAGATGAAGATCGGGTTGCTGGCTACCGTTAATGAAGAAGGATTGCCTCATTTGACCCTGATTTCTACCCTTCAGGCAAGCTCAAAACCATGGTGGCAAAGACACTGGCCGGAAAAGGCGACGCTACAGAAAGTCTCAATCTCTTTACACGCAAGCTGATAGATAAGATCAACAATCTCAAATTCCTGGCCTATATCGATAAAGACGGTTATCCCCGCATCATTCCTGTCATCCAGTCTCAGGCAGCAGGTACAACCCGCCTGATATTCGCTGCGTCAGTCTACCATGTAGATCTACAAGCTATCCCGCAAAATGCTCCTGTGGCCTTCTTCTGCATGTCCTTTGAAATGCAAACAGTGCTGGTGAGAGGCGTTTATCAGGGTATTAGCAGTATCGGCGGTATCGAGTGCGGGAGTATCGATGTAAACTGGGTCTACAGTCCCATGCCACCCAAGTCCGAGCAGGTTTATCCCAAACCGAAACTGGAGCCGGTAACTATTTTCTAAGGAGCACGCGGCTATAATTTAACGCCGTGCCTTTTCATAAAGCCGTTGATGAAAAGCCTGGTGGAATCCCTGGCCTCGATGAAAAAGCCGTGCCTCTTATCCTGCAACAGCACGAGTTCCGAACCTGGAATCCTTTCAGCTAAAATTTTGCTGTTCCCGGGATTAATAATTCTATCGGACGTGCCGGTGATTATCATCGTCGGCGCTTTTAAATCGGGCAGCCTCTCCCATGAGTCCCACTTATACACTGCCTCCCCCTGGTATTTATATGTAATGCCGGGGGTGAGATAGTCCATGGTAACCTTGTGATAATACTGGTAAATCTCGGGATTGGCATCGATAAACTCCTCGGTACAAAGGAAAAGTAAAGTTTCCATGGTCCTCTTTTCCGGTGTGAGGCTTTTTAGATATTCAACATCAAATAAAATCCTCAGCGCCCCGGCATCGGAACGTATATGATGGGTACCAGAGCAGGTTGTGCATCCCAGCACGAGATTAAGTAATCTGTCGCCGTGCCTGATGGCAAACTCCTGCGCAATCATCCCCCCCATGGAAACTCCGAAGACATGCGCTTTTCCCGTGGAAGTTTCGTCCAGAACACTGGCTACATCATCTACCATCATGCTCATTGTTATCGGCCCCTGCAGCCGGTCACTCCTGCCCACACCCCGGTTGTCCATCAAAATCACCTTGTATTGTTTGGCAAGATCATCTGGCAGGCTTCCCCACTGCAATAAATGCCCGCCCAATCCCATTATCATAACCAGGGGATCTCCCTGTCCCCTGACTTCATAGTAAATATTTACATCACCGGATTTCACAAAAGGCACTGAAACCTCCTCTTAACCCAGAAAACATTTTGCGCAATTCAAATGATTATACACGGTGCTATGGGAAAATAGAATTGCATAAAAAGACCTTGACAAATAATTTATGATATATTAAGATATATCTTGTTATATTTTAATATATCTTTCGGAGGTCGTAATGATGAACTGGCATAAATTTCATCACGGGCACTGGCGTGACAGGATGTTCAGGAAAGGGGATTTTAAATATATGATCCTCGATCTGCTCAAGGACAAGCCGCGGCACGGCTACGAGATAATACGTGAGATGGAAAGCCGTTTTATGGGTATGTATACACCCAGCGCGGGGATCGTGTATCCCACCCTGCAATATCTAGAAGAACTGGGTTATGTAACGGCCGAACAGCAGGACGGTAAAAAGGTCTATACCATCACTGATGAAGGCCTGCGTTTCCTGGTTGAACAGGAAAAGGTTATGAGTGAGATTAAGGACAATATGAAGCAGTTCTGCGGTTGCTGCCAGCAGGGTGAGGCACCGGAAATCATGCGTGAAGTCTGGAATTTGGGGCTTTTATGCACGCGCGGGGTGCTTCGTGCCAATAAAGAGAAGCTGGAGAAAATTCATCAAATCCTCACCGGTGCTTATGCAGAGATTGAATCAATTTTGGGCCATTAAAGCTGGAGGCCAGTTCGATAAAGAATTGTGACTGAAGGACAAAATAAATATAAATCAGGAGGATTACATGAGCGAGACAATGGATGACACAAAACAGGGGAACTGCTGCGGTCAGCAGGCGGATAAGTCGAAAAAGATGTCCGACATGATGAAGGGCATGGGTTGCTTTTGCCATGAAGGTATGGGCAACATGGACAAGGACAAAAGGGAAAAAATTCAAAAAATTATAGCTAACTGCTGCGGGGAAATCTCGTCGGTACTCGGTAAGAAATAACATACTATAAAAACCGGCGGACAGCGACCCATCCGGGGGCTGTTCAACAGCAGCGGATACAGGATGCTAAATTATCTATGGCAGGTTACAGGCTTATTTACTTTGTATGCATTTTATGGTATAAATCAGCTTAAGAAAGCGAAGATAAATTTTGCCTCATACTCACTGGAAAATCCTACCCGAAGCCGAACAGCCCCTCGATCATAAACATCTGCATGCATTGGTAACCAGGCTGCTTCACAATCGCGGCATTACCGACCATACCCAGGCAGAGATCTTCCTTAAAGCTGATAAACGGCTTGAAATCGATCCCTTCCTGCTGCCCGATATGCATCAGGCGGTCAATCGCGTCTATAAAGCGTTGCTTTCCGGTGAAAAGATCGCGGTATACGGTGATTTCGATGCTGACGGCATTACAGCCACCGCGTTACTGGTGCAGGGATTGACCGAGATGGGCGGCGATGTTATTCCCTATATACCTCACCGCCTCTACGAAGGTTACGGGCTTAAAATCCCGGCGTTGGAGAAGCTGCGCAAACAGGGCATTACACTTGTAATCACCGTCGATACCGGTATTACCGCGTTCGATGAGATTGAAAAATCACACAGGCTGGGGCTTGAAATACTGGTCACGGATCACCACGTTCCCCTGGAGCAGCTTCCGTCTGCTAAAATAATTGTAAATCCCAAGCGGGCCGATTCTTCCTGCCCCTTCATTGATTTTGCCGGCGTGGGCGTAGCCTTCAAGCTCCTGCAGGGCCTTCTTACCAGCAGGAACCGGCATGATCTGGAAGAGCGTTCCATGGAATTGGTGGCGCTGGGCACAATTACAGATATGTCGCCCCTCGTGAGCGAAAACCGGTACTGGGTTAAAACCGGTCTCAACATGTTAAATAAAACCAAACGCGTCGGCCTGCTTGAACTTATGAGCACCGCCGGTATCGAACCGGGTAAACTGTCGGCTGAGACCGTCTCGTACCAGATAGGACCCCGGCTGAACTCCGCAGGCAGGCTGGACGACGCCAACACCAGCTACCAGCTCCTCGTTACAGATGACAGGGTACAGGCAAATATGCTTGCCAGGGAGCTTGAGGAGAAGAACAAAGAACGCCAGCGTATAGTAGCAGAAATGCATGAAAAAGCGCGCCACCAGATAATCGAGGACGGCACGAGCAGGCCGCTACTCATGGCAAGCGACGCTGATTACCAGACAGGCGTCATGGGACTGGTGGCGGGCAAGCTCGCCGATGAATTTTACCGCCCCGTGGTGCTGATAAAAATTGGTACAGACACCTGCCGCGGCAGCGCCCGGAGCATAGACGAGTTCGATCTGATGGATGCTTTAAAAAGCTGTCACCACCTGCTTACCAGGTATGGAGGTCACGCCAGGGCAGCCGGATTCAATGTTCACACACGTGACCTGCCGCAACTGCAAAAAGCGCTGCGTACGATGGCGGAGGAAAAACTTGCAGGTTTAGACCTCAGGCCTCACATCAATATAGATGCCGAAATACCTTTATCCATTTTCGGTAAAGGTGTTTTTGATCTCATCCGTCAGCTTGAACCCTATGGCATAGGCAACCCTAATCCCGTGTTTCTCAGCCGTAAAGTAGAAGTTGTAGAACAAAAGCTGGTCGGCGGAGGTAACGATCATCTCCGCTTAAAATTAAAACAGGACGGTGTGGTGTGGGATACCATGGGCTTCCGCCTGGGCAACTATGTCGGCGAACTGGGCCGTCATATTGACGTAGTATATTCGGTGGAAATGAACCGTTGGAACGGTAAGGAAGATCTCAGGATCAACCTTCTGGATTTTGCCCGCTCGTATTGATTTCCTGTACTTCGGCTTCCGGTTTCTGTGTATGATATCGGACCATCCTGTATACAAACAGAGGTACAACAACAGCCAATATTACGATGTCGATCACCTGCGCTTGAGGTAAGCCGAGGAGGAACGGCTCGCCCTCGCGGAAGATGTGCACAATAAAATCACCCACTGAGAAGATTATCAGCCACAAAAGGAAAAGAGATCCCTGCGGTTTCAACCTTTTGCGCAGCCCCCATAATACACAGAATCCCATCATGTTCCACACGATATGAAAAATTTGAGTGGGGTACAGCGGAATACCGTGCGGAGCATAGCTGTTTGGGTTCAAATATACGATTGAGAAGGGCAGCTCGCAGGTATTACCATAGCAGCAGCCGTTGATCAGGCATCCCACACGCCCGATGGCTTGCCCCACTATGGCTCCCGGGGCCGCTATATCACCCAGTTGCCAGAATGATATTTTCTTAATAAATACGTATATCAGCAGGGCTATGAATGCGCCAAGGACGGCTCCCCAGATCGCCAACCCCGCGAAATTCAGAAGTTGATCAGGATGATAAAAATAATAATCCCACCTGTCGATAATATGCAGCAGCCGCGCGCCGATTATTCCCCCGACCACTGCCCAGAGGCCTACATCCCAGATGATATCCTGTGAAAACCCGGTCCGCCTGGCTTCAAGTAGCGCGATGCCGATCACAGCGATCACGGCAACTACCACCATCAGGCCGTACCAGCGGACCTCGAGGGTACCTATGCTGAAGATTATGGGGTTCCAGTCTATTTCTAACATACGCTTAACCTGCCTGGTAGAATATAGCTTCTACAAAAGATTTAGGATCAAAGGGCGCTATATCATCGACTTTCTCACCCGTTCCAATATATTTAATCGGTATCTTCAGTTCATCACAGATAGCCAGCACAATACCGCCTTTAGCTGTGCCGTCCAGCTTGGAAAGAAATATCCCCGTGACATCACTGGCCTCGGTGAAGCTTTTTGCCTGGGAGAGGCCGTTCTGACCTGTGGTGGCGTCCAGGACCAGCAGTACCTCCTGAGAGGTTTCATATTTACCGGCCACCTTCTTTATCTTTTTCAGTTCATCCATCAGATTATGTTTGGTCTGCAGCCTTCCGGCTGTGTCGATAATGACAACTTCCGACTTGCGGCTCTGCGCCGCCTGCAGGGTATCGAAGACCACCGCCCCCGGATCCGCTCCCGGCTGATGAGCAACAACATCGACTCCAATTCGATCTCCCCATGTCTTGAGCTGGCCAATAGCTCCGGCTCTGAATGTATCGGCAGCCCCCAGTATCACCTTTTTCCCTTCACTCTTATAGTCATTGGCCAGCTTGGCGATGCTGGTCGTCTTACCCGAACCGTTAACACCTACAAACAGGATAACCTTCAACGCACTGCTTTCATCGCTCGCGGTTTTCTGCGAATCGACCGTCAATATCCTGGTCATCTCATCTTTAAGAGCATCACGGATCAACTCACCGTCGTTCAGATTATCCTCTTTGATCCGATACACGTCTCCCTCATATTCAAAATGAGACTGCCTCCCATGGATTGTGTCATCAACCATGATGTAGATGTTCATCTCGCTGCAATCTCCCTGTCGTGCCGGCGCACTCTCATGATAGTCCATGCCAATGCGAAGAGGAGGAGAGCGACTGCTGCAATGATGCACC
>JAPLHI010000086.1 GCA_026389695.1 Chloroflexota bacterium | reverse complement strand
ATTATCCAGCCTGCAGGCCGCAGTCGTAGATTTTAAATTTATCAGCGTTAAGGAGATTTAAAGAATACTACTAATTTGAGAATTCGATAAGGGCCATGAGGAGAAGATGATAATGCGGCGTATTTTGATTAGCTTATTTTTACCAATCACTGTCTTTGCGTTAGCCAGTCTGACATCCTTTGTCCCCTGTTTGGCTGTGGCGCCGGTTAATATTGAACCTGCCGGGGGGGATCAGGCCGGTTCTAGCATGCATGATGGAGTTAATAAATCAACTATTGAAGTATCGCCGGAGGATCAGTCGATTGGATTGGTTGTGAACTTACCCAGGAGATCATTTCTTACTGGCGAGAATATCCAGGTAACCGTATCCACAAACACCCCCGGCACTGCAATGACCCTGTATTACGAGATCAATGGTGAAAGGACAACTGTTACCGGATCGACTATCAATGGAAGCCAGACATTTTCCATTAAGACCCCCGAAAGGCCGGGACCGGTTAGCCTGATTTGTGAGGGGAACGCCATCGTTATCTATTGGGATGTTTGCACTGCCATCGAAGTATGCGGTTACGATGCTAACAATTTGCCCCGTTATTGCACTTATACTTACCCCTGTCAAAAAGAAATGATGGTATATGGTAATACGTACGCAGACTTCACCGTTTACAGCAGGAATACTTCCATTTCAGGTAATGTCTATGATTCGCTGAAAAACCCGGTTAATCAAGCCAAAGTAGAATTATCCAACGGCAGCTCGCGAGTTACATCTTCAGACGGATTCTACAAATTTGGTGATTTCGTACTGGGCGATAACTATCGCCTGGCTGGGGAACGTCCAACGGTAGATGTGACTATGAAAATTGATGCCGTTGCCTGCAATCAGCAAACTAAAAGTATTGCCGTGCCGGCTGAACAACCCCTGGTTGGAATCGATATTAATCTCGATCGGGTTTTTTACCCGCCTGAGATTAAATTAACGGATTTCACTTTCAGCGCTTTCAGCGGATGGCCGGAGGCGAGCAAAGTATCTGCCTGGGCGGATATCGTGGCAATTACGTCCACAGGAACAGCAAAATTGTCCAATATCAATTACGGCGGCAGCGGGTTGACTACCACTCCCGTGGGATTCGAATCCTTTGTACTGGGAGACAAGAATTTATATTTGTTGCCCAATCCCAAAATGGGCAGGTACCGCCTTGATTTTTTGGTTGAACCCTTGGGCGCATTTAACCTGTATGCTGCTGCCAATATCCCGGGAATTGGACAAGTTCAGGGAATAAAAGTCCCGGGAAAAGGTGATAAAACAAGCGAAAAATTCTCTCTGGATATCAGTATCGGCTCGCAGACCGGTCCCGGATGCGCTCCCCAGAAAAAATTTGAATTGAAACCCATTGATATCATCGACCTGACATTAGTTATAGTCATTGCTATTGCCGGTGTGCTGGGAGGGCTGTTGGCCGCTTTTCTCATTTTGGGCAGACGGTATGGCTGGATTGACAAGGGGAAGAATGCCATCAAAGTTATGAGCTTAAAACGGACTGTTACCGCGGCTCGCAAACCTGTTACCGGCGAACAGGGCGGCACTGAAGAACAGCTGAACGAGCCAAAGGAGATGAAACAGCTTGAGGAAGGTAAACAGGAAGATAACCAAGAAAAGGGTAAATGAATCACATTAATGTAAGCAAGAACACGAAGGTTTATGGTCATCCTGATAAAGGCCACGTAGTCATAACCATTGACAAAAAAGCACATGACGCTGTGTATGTTCACGGCCTGCTTAACCCCAATCAGGAAGTGGGAGGCCTTTTTGTCGGCAATGTTACACAGGATGAGAACGGTAAGCACTATGTTGATATTGTGGCGGCAGTAGCGGCGGAATCGGCGCCCGGAACCAGGACACGTATGCAGTTCACAGGTCCTGTGTGGCTGGAAATGCTAGATAAGGTGCAGAACGGTTATCCGGGTCTGCGGGTGGTCGGCTGGTATCATACGCATCCGAATATGGGTGTATTTCTATCGGATGACGATGTCACGGCGCATAAAGTCGCCTTCTCCAATCCGTGGCATGTTGCCGCTGTCTGTGATCCGCTGAAAAGACAGATGGGCTTTTTCAGTTGGAAAGGTGAAGAGTTAAGGTCGGTGGAAGGATTCTACGTCAAAGAGTCTAATATCGGCGGCCAAACTGATGGCAAGTATGAGTTGCCGGATCCGCTTAAAGCTTCAGCCTATGTATCCACAAACAGGACTGCCATAGTAGTTATACCGCTATTATGTATCATATTCATTTTAATTGGACTAACGGTATTTTTTGCTCTAAGACAATCTCCTAACCAGAACAAACCCGACCCGGCAATCGCCCAAGCTTTTACCAGCGGAGCAGAAACCTGTAGCTATGTTCAATCTAATAAGCTGTTCACTTATTTTGTGCACAATAGCGGCAGAATCCAGATGGTGATAGAGGATCTGGATACAGGAAAACTGACCCTGCAAAGCCAGGTATATTCCATACCTGAGCTCAGCCGGATTATACGTGTATCAGTGCATGAAGCCGATATCGGCGGCCCCAAACAGGGGTACCTGGTGATTGAGTCGGAACAACTGCAGAGCAGTCAGAGCGGCCCGGTTATAGTCTCAGCTATGATAGAAAGCTCCACGGGAAAGCTGACTGCGCTGAACAGGTTTTCCGTATCTCCCGACACTTTAAACTTCGGTGCTAATGAGAAGGGAAAAAACCTGGAGATCTCGGCCACCGATGCCAACGGCATAAACAATCCACGCTGGGTAATTAATCCTGATGAGCAGTGCAGGGATTGGATCAGTCTGAACGATCAGGCATCCGGTTACGTCAGTAAAAAGTTGGCGGTCAGTACAAAAAGTGATCAAATGCAAGAGGGTATAAACGCGGGTAATCTAATTGTTAGCTATGGCCCTGAAGACTGGAATATCAGGTTGACAGTACCCGTGCAGGCCGAAAAGGAAACATCTCGCGTAATCACTGTGCCTGAAGATAAGATTCGTGTTACCAGGGTTGGCAACATGGTTAGCGAACTAGCTGCCCCAGGTGTTGATCCGAGTTATCAAATATCGATCTGGGTAAAAAATATTGATGTGCTGGATTACAATAACCAGCCGCCCACAATTACCATTATTGCGTCCTGCCTGAATACGGGCTGCTGGATGATGGTGCCCCTGCCTAAAAACGTAATGCTGCAGAGAGGTGAGGAAAGAGAGGTCCCCTATTCCATCAGGCGCGCCCCCGGTTCCCAATGCACCGAGCTTCCCAGGTTGAATATCAGACTTATCTGGAACCTGCACAACGAGTATCAAAAGGATTGGGAGGTTAGTGGTGCCAGGTAGCCGTATTAAAACTCCCGGACGCTATGACTCGCTGCAGCTTATCTCCTGGTGGCAGCAATCGCATGTGGCTAAAGCCCGGGTCATGGTAGTAGGAGCCGGCGCGTTGGGCAATGAGATTCTTAAAAACCTGGCGCTGCTGGGCATAGGGCATATTTTCATTATAGATTTTGATGATATCGAAGCCTCCAATCTTACCAGGTCGGTACTTTACAGGGAAAGTGATATCGGACATCATAAGGCAGAGATCGCGGCAAAACGTATCAAAGAAATCAACCCGGATATAAAGGTAGCCTTCCGTCACGGTAATGCCTGCACGGATATCGGCCTCGGGCTGGTCAAATTCATGGATGTAGTGATAGCAGCGGTGGACAACTT
>JAPLHI010000100.1 GCA_026389695.1 Chloroflexota bacterium | reverse complement strand
CAGTATCTTTTGTAAGCTCTTGGACTATTCTATAAGCATTGATACTAAAATCGTGATCCTGCTTCTTTTTCCTTTGCCATACATTCAAGATACACAAGCGGTCAAGCATTGTCAAGGACTTAGGATTTCAAATTGATACACTACCCACTGTTCAGACAATTGGACCTGTTGCTTGTCCAGTTCACATCAATAAGACCAATTCAAATTGGCGCCATAGTGACAACTCGCCATATTGACAACTATTGACAGGCTTTTGGTCGGTTGTTATAATCATAGTAGAATATAGCAATAATGCAAGGTTCAGCGGAAGTGGGAGTGAATTAATTATTTATTGTACTGTTCGCGCGGGAAAAGCGGAGGTAAGGTAATGATAAAGTTAGATTTTAAAAAATGGTCGGTCAGGGTTATATTAGCGGTATTTTTTAGTCTCATACTATTTGGCACTGTCTTTTCAGTCGCCCCCATCTATGGCGTAAATATTACCCCCCAATCCACCACAGGATCTGCGAATACGGGTGGGTGGTTTGGAAACCTGGTCCCCACCGTCCACAATGGCTATGGCAGCGGATAAAATCAAATATAACAGGGTTATTATTTTTTAATAGATTTTGGGTTTTACTTGAGTAAAGGTTCAGGCAATTCCAATACGGTATCTGGCAGCATAGTTTTCAACTGGTATCCGGGAATTTCAATCAAGATGAATTTGCAGGGATATAGAGGTGTATCTATACGCATCCCGTTAGGGTTGATATTGATTGCCACTATACTTTTGACCACTCTCTCCTGTGCATCAAAATCGGCGGCCGACCAAATGTGGATGGGAGATGCTTCCATGAAACAGGGCAACTGGTCTCAGGCCATTACCGCCTATCAAAAGGCCCTGGAAATCAACCCCTCTGTGCCTGATATTAACCAGAGGCTGGCGACGGCATATAATAACCGCGGTAAGTCCCGCATCGAAAATGGAGACTATAAGTCAGCCCTGGATGACCTGAATAAAGCGGTGAACCTCAATCCCCAGCTTGGGGAAGCATATAACAACCGGGCCTGGGCTTACAATGGCACAGGCGATTATGTGGCCGCCATCGCTGATTTGAACAAGGCATTGGAACTTAAATACGATCCTGCGAACGTACGAAAAGGGCTGGCCATGGTATACAGTAACCAGGGCAAAGCATTTGTTATTAGCCAGTTTTACGATGAAGCCATTCAGTCCCTTAACCAGGCTGTTAACCTCAATCCCAATCTGGCCGACGCTTATAGCAACCGTGGTTGGGCATTGAATAGAATGCGCGATTGGGACCAGGCTCTCACGGATCTGAACCGGGCCATCCGCATTGACCCAGAACTCGCCTTTGCCTACAACAACAGGGGCTGGGCTTATTATGAAAAGAACCTGTATGATTCCTCTTTACCCGACCTTAATAAAGCCATCGAGCTGGACCCAGAGATGACCGAGGCCTATATGAACCGCGGTATCCTCTACATTCTTACCAATATGAAGGCGCAGGCGGTAGCCGATTTCAAGAAAGTCCTGGAGCTGACCACCGACCCGGAAGTTGTGAGGAACGCCCAGAAGAACATCAGCATAGCATCGGACGGCGGCGGTTACATTTTGGAGCGCTGAGGCGATAAAGATATTAAGGATTTTTGCTAACTAAAATTATTTATCAGCTACTGAACTACCTGTTTAGATACGCCTTCTCTTGCATATAATCCACCAACGCAGACTGCCATGGCCGCATGTCATCCCAACCCAGCAATCTCGCCTGGTAGTTGTCAAGCACCGAATAGCGCGGTCGCCTGGCCTTTTGCGGGTATTGTTCAGATTTAATAGGAATTACAGGAGTTTTGATGCCGGCAAGGCGCAGGATTTCAACCGCAAATTCGTACCAGGAACAGGCGCCGCTATTAGTGATATGAAATATGCCGAATAATTCGGTTGGCATAATTTTCACAAGCTTATCTGCCAGGTCCCTTGTGCAGGTGGGAGAAAAAACCTGGTCATTGACCACCTGCAGTTCAGGCCTCTCTTTGGCCAGGCGAAGTATTGTTTCAATAAAGTTGCCGCCTTTTCCCATGGCGCCGGCCGTGCCGAAGAGCGCCGATGACCTGACGATGAAGTGCCGCTTGCACAGATGGCGTACCAGTGTTTCTCCCGCCAGCTTGGATTTACCATAGGTATTGCTGGGGATGGGATCATCAAATTCCGTGTAAGGGACGCTGCGGGGATTATCTTCACCGCCAAAAATGTAGTCTGTGCTGATGTGGACCAGGCGGGCTCCTATCTTTTCTGCTGCTACAGCTACATTGCGGGCGCCCAATGCATTCACATTAAAAGCAAGATCTACCTCATCTTCGCAATCGTCAACCCGAACGTAGGCGGCCGTATTGATAATTACATCCGGGCGGTAAGACAAGAATTGTTTCTCTAAAAAAAAATAATCCGTGATGTCTCCATCATTGATAGTAAGCGGTAATAACTGGTGATTTTTCAGGACCTTGCATAAGTCCGTGCCCAGTTGCCCATCAGCACCAGTGATGAGGACTTTCATCTATTGTGATACATCCTCTGGTAGTAATTCTCGTATTCCCCGCTCTTCACATTGCGCCACCAGGCTTCATTGTGCAGGTACCAGTCAACGGTGCATTCCATTCCCTTTTCATAGCTGTATTCGGGTTGCCAGTTGAGCTCACGGCTGATTTTAGCGCAGTCAATGGCATAGCGCCGGTCATGCGCCGGCCGGTCTTTGACAAACGAAATGAGTTTTTCTGATTTACCCATTTTCTTGAGCAACATCTGAATAAGGGTTAGATTGGGTTTCTCCTGGCCTCCCGCAATATTGTAGACTTCTCCAATTTTTCCGTTGAGTATGACTGATTCAAGCGCACGGCAATGGTCTTCAACGTATATCCAGTCACGCCGG
>JAPLHI010000209.1 GCA_026389695.1 Chloroflexota bacterium | reverse complement strand
GAGGATACAGGCTTATTCCCTCATTAACTACACCGTGGTCGGCTGCCATGGTTATGACAGCTTTTTGATGAATAACATGAAAAGGATTAGATTGGATGCCTGCAAGTTGAATCGATAGGGCTTCAAGTAAGCCTAAGCTGCCCCGAGGCTTGGTCAGCATAGCCTGTCTTTGACACGCTTGTTCCATAGCATCTTCGGCCAGTGGATGTATGCTATTGATAATCCTGTCAAGTGCACTCATTATTGAAAACACTCTTTTAGTATTCTATTCCTTTACGTTGTTCTATACCTTCTGCAAAGGGGTGCTTGATCATAAGCATCTCCGTAACCAGGTCAGCCTGTTTGATCACCTCAGCCGGCGCCTTTCTACCTGTCATAACCAGTTCAACATGGGCAGGTTTAATTTTTATCAAGTCCAGGATTTGTTCAAGGCTGATAAATCCCCGCCAGTGTGCGATGAAGATCTCATCAAGTATGACGATATTGTAGTTGCCGCTCAGCAATGCTTTTTGGGCGAGTTCTAAAGTTTGGGTGGCTTCGGATAGAAGTTGAGCATCTGACTTCTGGAAAATATCTCCCTGACTAACCTGGACTATCTCAAAAGATTTAAATGTTTCGATAAAAAAATGCTCTCCACACGGTTGTCCTTTTAAAAATTGGATAAAAATCACTCTCATTCCGTGTCCGATAGCTCTGACCGCCAATCCAAGTGCCGCGGTAGTTTTCCCTTTTCCTTCACCCGTATAAACTTGAACCAGCCCTTTAATCAGCTTATTCTGCATTATCGCCTCCGAAAGTAAATTGATAAATGCTTTTCATGTCAAGATTACCTCTGAAAATATCAGCCAGAGTGTCATAATCCGTTTCTTTGTTAAGTTGGACAATTTCTGAATACGGTTTTTTTCGGAGAAGGCTAAGGTTCTTCAATAATTTCTGGGTAAAATCGGCATTGTGAAATATGCCATGTATGTAGGTGCCAAAGATGAGCCCGTTTTCATTGATTGTTCCGTCGTTATAAGAAAAACGACCGTCCGGTAATGTAGTAACGTAAAAAACGGGTAAATAAGCCTGGTTCAAGGATGTGCCCATATGGATTTCATAGCCTGTTATAGCCATATCCTTCATACCGCTGAATAGCCCTTGATCTGTTAGTATCCTTGCTTGTACCTGTCTCGTAGTTTTATCTTCGGCGAAGGTAGTTTCCATGTCAAATAACTGCAAACCATCTGCTTCAGCAGCATTTGATTCCATACCATGGGGGTCAAGAATCCGTTTGCCCAACATCTGATATCCGCCGCATATGCCGATAAGTGGCACGCCTGATTTTACTTGCCTTAAGATCGCATCTGCCAACTTGCTTCTCTGTAAATATTCCAGATCAGAGATAGTGGTTTTAGTGCCTGGTAAAATAATCATATCGGGATTGCCGAGTTCATCAACATGGGATACATACTTCAAGTTACTGGATGCTTCAAGAGGATCAAAGTCGTCGTAGTTTGATATGTGTGGTAAACGTATAACCGCGATATCTAAATTTCCGTTTCGATAGTTTATTGCTCGCTCATCAAGGTAGACAGAATCTTCCTGAGCAATGTTCACCTGTCTGATATGAGGAATGACACCCAGAACGGGTTTCGAATATCGGTTGACTAAGAATTCCAGGCCGGGTTTTAGCAATTCGACATCGCCACGAAACTTATTGATGACGAAGCCTTTAATCAGATCACGTTCTTTTTTACTAAGCAATTGCATTGTTCCGACTATAGACGCAAATACACCGCCGCGGTCAATATCCCCCACGAGGATCACCGGTGAATTGACCAACCGGGCAATGCGCATATTAACGATTTCCCGGCTTTTCAGATTGATCTCTGCAGGGCTTCCGGCACCTTCAATAACTACGATATCATATTCAGTCCGCAACTTTTCCAATGATTCGCTAATTATCTTTAACAGTGTTGAATTGATACGGTAGTAGTGGGATGCATTGAAAGTGCCAATCGCTTTCCCTGATACTATAACCTGTGAAGTAGCATCAGCCTGGGGCTTAAGTAATACCGGGTTCATGTAAACCGAAGGTTCGATGCCGGCTGCCTCAGCCTGTACGGCTTGTGCTCGGCCAATTTCGCCACCTTCTTTAGTAACGGAAGAATTTAGGGCCATATTTTGAGCCTTAAAAGGCGCAACCCTGTAACCATCTTGCTTGAATATGCGGCAAAGAGCAGTGGCCAGAATACTTTTACCTACCGATGAAGCTGTACCCTGGATCATGAGTGTTTTAGCTGTCATAGCTTTATGCCAATATTCCTTTTATTGCTTTAATAGCATTGATAAGTTTTCGGCAATCTTCAATCGCACGCGGGGCTATCCTGACATAGTGCTTCAGACCGAACGAAGTACAATCGCGGACTATGAAGCCCTCCTTTAGGAGTGCCTTGCGGAATTTTGTGGCTTCTCCAACCTTAATTAGAAAATAATTAGTCTGCGAGGGAATTACTTGAAAGCCGATTGTGGAAAGCTCATCTATCAGGTATTGCTTTGCCTCAAATATACGGTTGGTGCATTCAACCAGATATTTATCACATCCTAACGCGGTAATACCGGCTTTTTGAGCCATAGAATTAACATTCCACGGGGGTCGCACTTTCTTTAAATGAGCGATTATTTTACTTGAAGCCACTCCATACCCCAGCCTTAAACCGGCAAGGGCAAAATCCTTCGTCATGGAGCGGCACACAAGCAAATTTGGTAGATTAATTAAATCCAGTGTATCCTGTTTATTCTGAGTTAACGCTATATAAGCTTCATCTAATATAATCAAGCTTTGGTCAAAAATCGAAATAATCTTCTCCACTTTTTGCCGGTCAAGATATTGCCCCGTAGGATTGTTCGGATTGCAAATAAAAATTGCTTTTGGCCTGTGCAACCTTGTGAATTCAATGAACTCATCCACATCCATGTAATAATTGTGAGACTCGTTTAGTTTATATTTGATTATTTCAACGTTAACTTGCCGGCAAGCCAGTTCATAATCCCCGTAAGTTGGCTGGGATATCAACACTTTGTCCCGGTTGCAGAAATACGCGATAGCTGCCAGCCTAATCAGTTCAGTTGATCCGTTACAAGCTATTATATTATCCGGTGAAACGTTCAATTTATCAGCGAGTGCCTGAACAAGTTCAGAAGATTCAGGATCCGGATATATTTCAATTGGAGCTTCATTTAACGAGGCACGTATATTTTCCGGTGGTCCGAAAGGATTACAACTGACGCTGAAATCGAGTATCCTGTCATGATCGAGACCTAATTCCCGCAGTTCATGGCTATTTATACCACCATGTATGCAAGGCGCAATGCGGTCGATATGAGCGTTAGCGTGTAACAAAGCAAATAACCTCTATGCTTACAACAAATAAGCTCCAAATAGCGGCTGCCAGTAACAGTAATTTTTGTGATTCACTGATCAAAGATACTGTGAGTTCCCTGTTATTCTGGCCTAACTGGTAATGTTTAGGTTTTTCAAGTTGAATGCCCAGGGAACCGGCCATTGCACTCATGGGCCATCCGGCATTGGGGCTCTCCGTTGTGGCGTGTTGGCGCAATACTGTGCTCCAGGCATTCTTCGTATCTCTTCTCAGGATACTGGAAGCGGCAATAATTAATAGTGTGCTAAGACGGGCAGGTATATAATTTGCCACATCGTCTATTCGAGCGGAAAATTTTCCGATGTATTCCCATTTTCCATGATAGCCAATCATGGCATCAAAAGTATTTATTATTCTGTATACAATCGCGCCCGGTAAACCGAAGATGGCAAAGTAAAAAAGCGGGGCGACGAAGCTATCACAAATATTTTCGGCACAGGATTCTATAGAGGCCGAGATGATCTGACGGTCATCGAGTTCTGCAGTATCACGACTGACTAATGCCCTGGCTGTTATACGGGCGTTTAGAAGATTGCCTTCTGTGAGGTATGTTTTCACGGTGTTTACAGCTTGCCACAGACCACGTATCGAGAAAGTAATTTTAAGTATATAAGCTGAAAAGAGAATGTAAATGAAAGTATTGAAAGTGCGTAGATAAGATATTAGCACCCATAATGGTACGGTTATGATAATTAAGGTCACCAGTACTATGGCTACACCGAAAATAAACTGTGATATTTTTCCCTCTTCAGGGGAGAACTTAACCTGTAGTGAGATCAAATTGCCCAGCCATGCCACCGGATGGAAACTGTTTTTCGCCTCACCAAAAATGGCATCCAACGACAATGCAAGTAGTATTATCCCTAAACTATCCATTGCAGGTTCTTAGCTTTATTTATCTCCATGTTTGAAGTTACATAAGCTACAGGAAGACTATTTACGGGGTGAGGATAGACATGAACGTTTGCATCGAAAACCTCTTTAATCGTAGAGCTGCTAATAACCTCTGCCGGTGTACCTTGTTTGTAGATAAGTCTATCCTTAAGCATGACTAACCTGTGGCAAAATTGACACGCCAGATTTAAATCATGCAAAGCTGCAACAACCGTCAGGTTATTATCAACACATAATTTATCCAGGACATGAAAAACCTCTATCTGGTAATTGATATCAAGATTTGCTGTTGGTTCATCCAGGAGCAGAATCTCAGCTTCCTGTGCGAGTGCACGCGCGATAATGAGCCGTTGTTTTTCCCCTCCCGAGATTTCATTAACCCTTCGTTGTGCCAGATGTACTGTTCGGGTAATATCCATGGCCTCAAGTGCTATATGGATATCCTTTTCACTTTCATATCCCAGTAAACCTAAATGGGGCGTGCGTCCCATGAGCACGATTTCCAGGGCAGTGAAAAGATCGGGAAGCACGGCATTTTGTGGAACAAGCGCTATTTTTTTTGCTATTATCCGGCGTTCAACCCGGGTGATGTTCATAGAATCAAACATTACGTTTCCTTTAATGGCCGGTAGCAGTCCCGCCATCCCTTTAAGCAAAGTTGTTTTTCCCGATCCGTTTGGGCCAATAATTCCCAGCAACTCCCCTGCCCTGGTTTCAAAATTAACAGATTGCAGAGCTATATTACGGCCGTAGCTGAATGTTGCGTCTTTGAGAATTAGTTTTACCATATTAAAACACCGCTTTTTTTCTTGTGCGTAATACATAGAGAAAAAATGGTACGCCAATTATGGCGGTAATAATGCCCACGGGTATCTCGGATGGTGATAGCATTGTCCTTGAAATTGTATCTGCAACGATTAATAAAATAGCTCCGGTCAGCGCCGATAATGGAAGAAGGAGCCTGTAGTCCGGTCCAAAAAGGATGCGGACGA
The DNA here is from genome assembly GCA_026389695.1 of Chloroflexota bacterium. Lineage (GTDB taxonomy): Bacteria > Chloroflexota > Dehalococcoidia > GIF9 > UBA5629 > JAQUQM01. Next base: position 5,677 of record JAPLHI010000209.1, on the reverse strand, counting down.
GGTGGGGGACGATAATACCAATAAAACCTATGATTCCGCAGAAACATACAGCCGCGGCGGTGGCAATGGTAGCTGCACTCAGAATGACTAATTTCACTTTTTCCGTATTTATACCGAGCTGTCGCGCTTGATCCTCGTCCAACTGCATTACATTGAGTGGTCGGGCATATAAACATATGATTATTATTCCCAGCAAAATGTAGGGTGTCATTATGGATACCTGCCACCAGTCGGCAAGTGAAAATGTACCAAGCAGCCAGAAAATAATGCCGTGTGCTCTGTCGCCAGATGTGATTATGAGGTAAGAAGTCAGGGATGCGAGGAATGCTCCAATGGCTACTCCTGCGAGGATTAACGTGGTCATGGGAAGGGTATTCCCCACACGTGCAATCGAGTACACTACAAATACACATACAATGGCGCTGATAAAAGATAAAACCGGTATCAAAGCTGCAGGTACATTGAATGGTAATATAAAGCCGACAACTGCTCCCAGTGCAGCTCCCTGTGATATTCCGGTCAGGTATGGATCTGCAAGAGGGTTACGGAACATGCCCTGGTAAGCAGCACCCGCAACACCAAGAGCTGCTCCCACCAGCCCTGACATAATAATTCGAGGAAGACGCACTTGAAATACTATAGTTGAAATACTGGCGGGTGAAATATTTTCGGCTCCAGTGAAAGAAACCGGGGAAAGAAGCAAACTAAGAATTGAGTGAAATGGAATATTTGAACTACCGAAAGCGGAGGAAATCAGGATTGCACAAAAAAGTGCAAAGCTGAAACCTCCTATGGCGATTAAGACTTTATAAAGGCTAAAACGGTATTGTTTAGACTCTTTAGCGAGAACGTTTTCGCTGGCTATTTTAAATTCCATCTTTCTATTCAGCGTCTTATTGATCACGAAGATGTCTATTTTATTTGGGAGCGCTCGATGCCCCCGGGTATACAAAGTTTGCCAGTTGCTCCAGTGCTTGAACTGCTCTGGGACTGAAACGGTAAATGATATCCCCATCCATTTGATATACACATTTATTTTTAATTGCGCTCGTCTGCTTCAAACGTGGATCAGCATTTAAATAATTCCAAAGGGGATTTTCGGGTTTCCCCATGCTTGCGGGAGCAATTATAACTTCAGGATCCCTGGCTAAAATGGTTTCAAGGCTGATTACGCCATACCCCGGGATATCCTGCGCGATATTGTAGCCCCCGCTGACGCGGAGCATATCATCAATGAGAGTGCCATTACCGGCAGCCATCAATGGGTCATGCCATAGCAACAGCAAAACACGCTTACGTTTCTCAACAGGAAGGTTTTTAGTTTTATCAAAAACAGTATCAACTCTCTGTTGAAGCACGTTTACCAATTCAGTAGCCTGCACTTTTTTATCGGTCAATTCACCAACCAACATTATATCTTTGAATATCGCGTTCAGCGTTTTGGGATTCAAGGTAACTACATTAAAACCGATTTTTTGCAGTGCCGGAGTAACATTTTTGCTGTGTATTTCCGCCGCCAAGATCAGGTCGGGCTGGAGGGCAACTGTTTTTTCGATGTCAACAGTGCTGAAACCACCTACGTGCATTTTTTTCATAGCCTCGGGTGGATAATAACAGAAATCTGTTACACCCACCAAACTATCCTGCAAACCAAGCGCATATAGTATTTCTGTATTGCTCGGAGCTAAAGAAATGATGTTCTTAGGAGTAGAAGTAATTTTTATTGGTGATCCGATGTCGTCATAAAGCAGTGAAGGTTCGCTTTTCACGCTGCAGGAGAGAAGAATTATTAGAAATCCTAATACTATAATTATTCTCAGATTAACCGGTAATATTTTCATTAATTTAATCTCACTGCCAGGACGATAAAACAAAAAAACCCTGCTCACGTGAGCAGGGGGATTATCACTAAACAATAAACCCCACCCCCTTACTCCGCGGAGGTAGCTTGTTACGCAAGGTGGCGTTCTGACTTTAACAGCAGGCGGGACTGTACCGGGCTTTCACCGGTTTGCCTTCCTATTAAGCTCGGGGTCACCCCTGAGCGCCTTGCTAACAATATTTAATTTGGTTAAAGAATATACCGGATTATATATAGATGTCAATAGAAATGAGAATAAAAAATGAGAATTTGAATCCTTGCCATAATTGGAAGGCTGAGGTTATAATCTACCTTAATACTGGTACTATGAATCAGAAACGAATACCACCCTGGTTGGTTGTCGGCACTATCCTCTTTGTCATAATCCTGATAGCCCTATGGCTTCGTATTGCGCTTCCATACAAGCAGGTATTTGTGGGCGAAGGGGTGAAGATGACGGGTATAGATGCCTACTATTATATGAGGCTGGTGGACAATCTGGTGCGTCATTTCCCGATTCTGACACAATTCGATCCTTATTTTCAGTATCCAGGCGGCGTAGCTACAGGAGGCGCTCCCAATTTCTTCGTGTATTTGATGGGCGGTATCATTTGGATACTGGGACTTGGTGCACCTGATCAGCATACAGTCGATGTAATTGCAGTATATATACCACCTGTGTTGGCCGTGTTAACTTTGATAATTGTCTTCTTTATTGGTAAAACGATAGGTGACAAGTGGATGGGTATATTGGCGGCAGGCCTGTTGGCAATATTGCCAGGGGAGTTTTTAAACCGCTCATTATTAGGTTATACAGATCATCACATTGCCGAGGTGCTATTCTCAACTCTGTTCATGCTGTTTGTCTTCCTGTCTTTAAAGAGCGGGGAAGGAGTTAGTTTCGATACAGTCAAATTAAAGCAATGGAATATATTTATCAAACCGGTCATATACGGAGCATTGGCCGGTTTAGGGTTAGTTCTTTATATAATGACCTGGGCTGGCGCACTGTTGTTTTTTCTCGTGATTATTGTGTTTTTGGTGATTCAGATAATAGTAGACAATTTGCGGGGAAGAAAGAGCGACTATATCGCTTTAGCGATGGTGCCGGCATTTGCTGTTGCTATACTGGGATACTTACCATGGGCCAGGGACTTGCGGACAATTTTATCGCTAATTATGGGGTTGATCATAACTGTAGTGCTGGTTGTATTATCTGATTTTATGCTTAGACGGAGCTCGAAACCTTTCTATTATCCCCTAACTGTATTGGCAATGGGTGTTGCAGGTACGCTGGCTCTCTATATATTTTTCCCCGAATTATTGATTTCAACAATAGGTCTAGTTAGAACGCTATTATTCACCTGGGAGACAAGCACTACAGTAATGGAGATGCAACCGCTCTTGATTCACCAGGGTGTTTTTACATTCTATATGGCGTTCGGCAATTATACTACGGGATTTGTGCTTTGTTTAGTAGGTCTGGGATTACTGATATACCAGACCATAAGGCAAGACGGCCCCTCAAGAATTCTATTGATTATATGGAGCGTTATTATACTCCTATCTGCACTGGCGATGAGGAGATTTGCTTATTATTTTGCAGTCAATGTTGCATTGCTAACAGGATACCTGGCGTGGATGATATTACGACTTGCCGGTCTTGGTAAAACAGAGGCAAAACCGGTACCCGTACCGATAAAGTCAACTCTGAAGAGAGGGAAAAAGGTCACTGATAGACCCAAACCTGCTGCTTCACGAAGACCTGTAACCATAGCACTGCTTATCTTATTGATTTTGCTGGTTGTGTACTATCCCAATTTAGGGCCATTGCCGGATGGGCAAAAACTATCCATCGATGTGGCAACCAGGCCTTTATTTGCGCCCTCCAATGCTTGGTGTGAATCGCTTGATTGGTTAAAAAACAATTCCCCAGAGCCATTGAGTGATGTAAATGCCTATTATGGATTGTATAAAGCAGGTCAAGGACCACAGGACTTTAAATATACACAGAGCGAATACGGAGTACTTACCTGGTGGGATTATGGATACTGGGTTACACGAATTGGGCGCAGGTTGCCTGGATCAAATCCCGGGACGGGAGAAAGCGGCGAAGCCAGATTTTATACAGCACAGAATGAATCTGCCGCAGGTAGAGCCATAAACAGCTGGGGAACACGTTATGTAATCGTAGATAATGAAATTGCTGCTTCTGATAACAAGTTTCATGCCCTAGCTTCATTAAGTGGGAGCTCTTATACCAAATATTTTGATCTCTTTATTCAAAAACAAGGAAATAGTTACGTATCGGTTGTTCTTTATTTTCCGGACTACTATCGTACCATGGTTGTAAGGTTATATAACTTTGATGGTAAAGCTGTGGTTCCACAAACTGTCACGGTTATCGGTGCTACTGAAATGGTTAGTCCTCAAGGTAATAGATACAAGGAGATCACTGAGATCAAAGATTTTAATTCGTATGCAGAGGCAATAGCCTTCGTTAACAGTGAGAAATCGGGAAGATACATGATTGTGAGTGATGATCCTTTAGTAAGTCCTGTTCCTCTGGAAGAATTAAGTCTTTACAAACTTAGATACAGCTCAAGTCAAAAAAACAATAGTTTCCGCCAACCACTTCCAAATATCAAAATTTTTGAATATAGCAAGCTGGAAATTCCTATTACCGGTGATTGGAATGGTAATGGTGTAACCAAGCTGGGACAATGGCAACCGGAAAGCAGCTATTTCTTACTGGATGTAAATGGCGATGGCTTATGGGATCCGGATAAAGGTGATCTTAAACTTGGCCCCTTTGGTTTTTCCACTGATGTGCCGGTAATAGGTGATTGGAATGGTGATGGAAAAGATAAGATAGGCGTATGGAGGCCTTCTGACCTGTGTTTTTATCTGGATTTCAACGGCGACGGAATATGGAACCCGGACGAAGGGGATAAAAAGCTGGGGTCGTACGGGTGGAGGTTTTCTAACATCCCGATTGCAGGTGACTGGAATGGGGATGGGAAAGACGAGGTGGGGATTTTCCAAGGGATAGGCAGAAATGGTGAAATGGCCTTTGTCCTCAATATAGGAGGGGACGGCAAATGGGATTCTGCGGAGAGCAACTTAAAACTGGGACCATTCGGCAAAGAGGGAGACGTCCCTGTAATCGGAGATTGGAGTAACGATGGAAAGGATAAGATTGGTGTTTGGGAGCCGGACAGTCAGAACTTTTACTTAGATGTAACAGGCGATGGAATTTGGGATGAAAGCAAGGGAGATATCAAAGTCGGTCCTTTTGGAGAAACTACCTGTACACCTTTAAACGGCCGCTGGAACGGCAAAGGCGGGACAAAAATAGGTGTATGGGATCCGCAAACACGTAGCTATTACCTTGATATTTCAGGTGAAGGTAAATGGGGTGACAGTTCAACTGTGACTAAATTAACCCCGTTCTCAAATATAGGACAAACCGGTTCGCGTTAATAAGAGCCATGGACCAAAAGCGAATTTCTTCAGGGCTAATTGCTTGTTTAATCCTTCTGATAATAGTCTTTATAGCACTTTGGCTAAGGATAGCGCTTCCATATAACCAGGTTTTTAGCAATGGGTGGGTGAAGCTGACAGGCGTTGATGCTTACTATTATATGAGGTTGGTGGATAACCTTTTACATCATTTCCCGAATCTAACACAATTCGATCCGTATTTTCAGTATCTAGGCGGGTGGTATCCCGGAGCCGTTCCAAATTTCTTCGCGTATTTAATGGGCGCCATCATATGGATACTGGAATTTGGCGCACCCGACCAGCATACAGTCG
>JAPLHI010000176.1 GCA_026389695.1 Chloroflexota bacterium | reverse complement strand
CCTGGAAAAAAGGCATCTCAAAGCGACAGGGACCGCACCAGGTTGCCCAGAAGTTGAGAATCACATTCTTACCGCGGAAATCGCTCAACTGTATCTTCCTGCCGTCAATAGTATCAAGTGTAAAATCCTGGGCGATATTCCCCAAGCGGCTACCCACGATGATACCTGATTGAGTAGTCCGGTCAGTAGTACAACATCCAGCGAAAAAAACAGCTGCCAATATGGCTGCAACTGTAAAACATATCAAACGGTACTTAGTAAAATTCTCCATTGGGATCATGCCCTATTGCAGGGTTTTAATAATATTCTCGATCTCTTCCGTGCCGGTAAATCCACCGATCTTAATACCTTTGATTATTCCATTCGAACTTATGAAAAATGTGTTGGGATCGGCATTTTTAGGGCAGCAGAAATTTTTATAAATCACATGTTTTTGATCAAAAAGCACTGTGAAAGTGTACCCGTTCTTAGACATGAAATCTCTGGCGGTATCAATGCCATCCAGTGTATTAATGGATAAAAATATGAGACCCGTGGGCGAGTATTGTTTGTAAATTTCTTGAAAATAAGGCATTTCCTTTTTACATTCGATGCAGCTTACCGACCATGTATTGATTATCACGGGTTTGCCAGCAAAATCGCTCAGGCTAACGCTCTTGCCGTCACTATCAGGTAAAGTAAAATCAGGTGCTTTATCGCCGACTTTGGGGCAGGCCTGTGGAGTGCCGCAGCCCGCCAGCAAGGATACTGTAACTAATGCTATAAATATCACGGCTATATAAGATCTCATGCTATTTGCACTCCTCATAAGTAATAACGGATTATGTTGCGAAACGGCTCAGCCATGTCAGTTGGCCTGTTAACATCAATATCCCAACTATTATAAGCAAGATTCCGCTCAAGATGGAAATTAGTCCCAGGTGACGGTTGATGCCTCTCCAGAAAGGTATTATATAACCCCAGGCAAGCCCTAATATAAGGAAGGGGATGCCCATGCCCAGCGAATATGTTGCCAGTAAGACCGCGCCTTTCATGGTCTCCTGAGTATAAGATGCGATGAAAAGGATTGATCCCAGAATGGGACCGATGCATGGTGTCCAACCGAGCGCAAAAGCTCCCCCGATTAGAACCGAGCGGATATATCCGGGATTGCGGGCGCTCTGCAGATGCATCCTTTTTTCGTAGTTCAACCAGGGGATTTTAAAAGCGGCTATAAGGAAGATGCCGAAAAGGATTATTAATATGCCGGAGATTATACGTAGTGCTTCTGCATAGGTGGTTATTGCCGAGCCAATCAGTCCCGCTGAAGCTCCCATAAGGATGAACAGGATGGAGAAGCCGGCTACAAAGGCGACACTGTGAAGAAATACAGGTAATACTCTCCTTTTCTCATTTAATTCTATGGCAGATGTACCGGCAAGATTAGCTAAATAGGCTGGAACGAGCGGGAGCACACAGGGAGAGAAAAACGACAGGAGACCGGCGCCAAAAGCAGTCCAGTATGATATATCGGTCAACCGATTTCCTGTTGCGCCAGCGCTTTTTCGAGTACTTTCTGTAAATCTTTCTTTGGCCTGTAGCCGACCACCTGCTCTACCGGTTTGCCGCCCTTGAAGACGATTAAAGTGGGGATGCTCATTACAGAGTAAGCCGAGGCGATCTTGGGGGCTTCATCCACGTTGACCTTGGCAAATCCCATCTTGTCTTTATATTCTTCTGATAGCTCGTCGACGATAGGCGCTACCATACGGCAGGGCCCGCACCATACGGCCCAGAAATCTACCAGCACGGGTTTTTGCGAATCGAGGACAACCGTTTTGAAATCCTTTTCGCCTACGTTCTTAATATCTCCGGCCATTTTTCCTCCAGCATAAATTTACTTTTTATCAGATTTGTCAGGGGCGACCTGGTTTATGGTCTCGCCGTCCAGGTGGGTCTTTGCTTTAATAATAGCACCACTGGCAATAACACTGTTAAGCACAGAGGCATCCTCACCTATGGTTACATTTTCCCATAAAATTGAGTTCCCTATAACGGATCTTTTTTGAATGCGGCAACCCCGCCCCATAATTACCGGACCGCACACTTGTGCTTTTTCTTCGATCTGACATTCCAGGTCTATCAAAATTGATCCGCTAATCTTTGCAGTGGGATGGATATTGCCACCCAAACTGAGAGAAGCGGGTTTGGCATTACATAAGAGAGATTTGCATTTGCCCTGTAACATGTCCATATTCAATTGGTGATATTGAGCGGGAGTGCCCATATCGATCCAGTAAGCCTCGCTTTTATATGCATAGACGGATTCTCCATCCGCAACCATACCTGGAAAAACACCGCGCTCAAACATATATTTCTCTCCCGGCGGTATGCGGTTGAGTATCTCCGGTTCCAGTTATCCGGCTGCATTCTTAATGGCGCCTGCTGTGCCAAGTGGTTTGTCTTCCAAGCTGTAGACAAGGTTAATGTTATATCCCGTGCCGTTTTTGAAATATGCGTAGATAGAGTCAGGCTTGTAGCCCATGGCCAGTATGATCTCATTTATGCCCTGGCCGGCCAGATTCCGGATAACATGCTCTAAAAATGGTTTGTTGAGCACTGGAACCATTGATTTGACTATGGAATAAGTCAGCGGACGCAGCCTGGTGCCTTCGCCGCCAACGAGTATGATAGCTTTCATATTTGATAGATTAGATTATTTTAACCTGTTTGTGGAGATGGGGCAAACAATAAGCGCGATTTCGAATGTAATTAATGAATGGCTGTAAACAATTAGCCTAATTATTTCGTTAAACATAATGTTGGTTACTGATTTAATCCGGCGGATAGGTGATTTCTTTGACAAGTATTTGAAGAATTAACGCAGGCTATCTGTCAGCGCTGTCTTCAAATTCCTGCTTAATCCTGGACTCGATTTCTTTCAGTTCGTCACCTTCGGGTAAGATGCCGGCGGAGCTTTCCAGCCGCTTGATCCTGTCATCAAGCTTGTCCTGCTCGGCAAGCACCAACCTGATGGCCTCGGCTACAGGATCGGGCAGACGATTATGATCGAGATCAATGCGTGCCTCCCTGTGCTCTTCCACAATTCTGCCGGGCACGCCTACCACGGTGGCGCCGGGCGGGACGGATTTTATGACAACCGAACCTGATCCTATCCTGGCTCCCTCCCCGATTGTAACGGCTCCCAGCACAATGGCACGCGAGCCGATAACGACGCTATTACCGATGGTAGGATGACGTTTTTTCTTGGCCAGGGTTGTGCCTCCCAGCACCACTCCCTGGTAGATGAGCACATCATCGCCGATTTCAGAAGTTTCACCGATAACCACGCCGGCGCCATGATCGATAAAGAATCGCCTGCCTATGGTAGCGCCGGGGTGTATCTCAATCTGTGTGAAGAAACGGTTCCACTGCGAGATGACGCGGGCAATGAAGTACATTTTATGCCGATAAAACCAGTGGGCGAGCCTGTGCCACCACAGCGCATGAAGGCCGGGGTAGAGGCAAAACACTTCCCAAGCGCTCCTGGCCGCCGGGTCGCGATCCATAGCGGCACGGATATCTTCATGCATCAGTTGGAACCAGTTCACATCTCTCCCTTCTGAGTTATTATACGATATTACCTGGCTGTTATAATATTTCCGCTGGAATGGATAATTGGTTTAATATACTACGGCGGATGAGGCTGAAGGCCGATATCACCAGGGAGAATTCACCAGCAAGGGGTTTTTATAAAGCTCAGAGGGCTAACCATAGCGATTGAAGAAGTAGAACCACCTGATAAATAACTGATTTGGAGGAGGCCAATGATATCTTTGATAGCGGTATATGCGGGAGCGGTAATCATTATTCTATGGGGAGTTGCGCATCTGTTTCCAACTGCAGCTATAGTAAAGGGATTCGGTGATATGGCGATTGATAATAAAAGGATTTTGGTCATGGAGTGGGTTGGGGCAGGGTTATGGATGTGTTTTGTGGGAGTGCTATGCCTTCTGATAACCTCCCTGGGAATGGCCGGGGATAATGCAGCCAGAGTTGTTTATGCAGCATCTTCAGCTATGTTGATGATTTCGGCAGTCCTGGGTTTTGCCACTGGCTTTCAGACGAATATAATACCCATAAAATTGTGCCCCTTTGTGCAGATGTTGTGTTCAATGCTGCTGCTCTCCGGAGTGAATCTGATATAGGAACGGGTCTTCAGACCTGTCCGTTGATTGCGGGCGCAGTTAAAGCTATGCTGCTACAAAGAGGATGCTAAAGCGGGTGCAGCTAAAGCTACGCCTCTACTATTGGCGGAGGTTAAATAGCTCCCTCAGATTAGCTGTAGTGACACGGGCAACTTCTTCCTCGGCTATCCCTTTGATTTCTGAGCATGCCCTCAGGCTGAGCAGCACGTCCGACGGCTGTGAACGGTAGCGGTTTTCCCTGCCGTAATAAACAGGGCTGTCGGTCTCTAAAAGAATCCTGTCAAGCGGGGCTTCCCTGATAGCCCGGCGGTGCTCCTCGTGGTATTCAGCGGCGGGAGTAGCCGAAATGTAATAGCCTGCTTCGATTATCTCCGCGAGAGTGCTGGAAAATCCGGTGTACCAGTGGAAGACTACTTTTTTCAAGCCCGAATCTTTGACTGCCTGGAGGCAGTCTTTCCATGCATAGCGGCTGTGAAGTGACACAGGTTTGTTGTTCTCTTCGGCAATGTTTTACAACCGTCTCAGTACTTCCTTCTGCAATTCCCTGCCTGCGCCTTTGAGCACCCTCTTATCGTAATCCAACCCCACCTCCCCGATGGCCCGTGCTTGCGACATGTTGTTGAGGATAAATTCAATGTTTTGCTCTATTTGAATTGTATCCATACTTCCCAGGGACCACGGGTGCAGCCCCAGTGCTGGAAGTACGAAGTCAGGGTAAGCGGAAGCGAGCTGAAGGATTTTTTGGTTAGAGTTAAGATCCTGCCCCACCGCCAGGATTGCTGTTATACCGGACTGTCTTGCCTTATCCAGTACGCTGTCAATTTCTTCTATCTCATCAAGATGCGCGTGGCTGTCAA
>JAPLHI010000155.1 GCA_026389695.1 Chloroflexota bacterium | reverse complement strand
CTTTTCAGGTATCCGCTCTTAATCTTGGATTTAAATACGGGCACGCTCTTCAACCTTCGCTTTATCTCGGCCTCGCTTACCATTAATTCAAGCTTACGCGCCGGTATATTTATGCTTATCATATCGCCGTTTTTCACCGCGGCTATCGGGCCGCGGTCGGCGGCTTCAGGTACAACATGTCCGATGGCAGCGCCGCTGGTGCCTCCTGAGAACCGTCCGTCCGTTATCAGTGCCACCGAACTTTCCAGTCCCATACCGCTGAGCAGGGATGTAGGCGTCAGCATTTCCCTCATGCCGGGTCCACCGCGCGGTCCTTCATACCTTATGACCACCACGTCGCCCTTCTTGATTTTGCCACTCATGATACCTTTGGTGGCTTCCTCTTCATTATTGAAGACCTTAGCCGGACCTTTATGCTTCATCATCCCGGGAGCGACAGCCCCGCTTTTTACCACTGCGCCGCCGGGCGCCAGGTTGCCGAAAAGTATGGCTAGTCCGCCGGTTTTAGAGTAAGGTTTGGAGAAAGGCCGGATGACCTCGTGATTCCTTACCCTGGCATTCCTGTAGATACTCGATAACGGCTTGAGTGTTACCGTTTTGGTATTGCCGTTCAATAGCTTGCTGATCTCATGCATCACAGCCGGTATACCGCCTGCCAGGTCGAGATCCTCGATATGCACCTCGCTGGCAGGGCTGAGCTTGCACAAATGCGGCACCTTGTCATTGATCTCATTGATCAGGTTAAGCGGAAACTCGATACCTGCCTCGTGAGCGATAGCCTTGAAATGCAGCACCGAGTTGGTGCTGCCTCCCAGCGCCATATCCACCGCAAAGGCATTGGCTATGGACCATCGCGTAATTATATCCTTGGGGAGCACATTTTCCTTGAGTAGCAGCATAATGTGTCTGCCCGCTTCCCTGGCCAGATGCAGCCTTCTTGAATCCACGGCGGGTATGGTACCGTTGCCGGGGAGCGCCATCCCCACGGCTTCGGTGAGGCAGTTCATGGTATTGGCTGTGTACATGCCCGAACAGCTACCGCAGCCGGGGCAGGCGGCGATCTCAATCTCCTCGAGCTCCGCTTCGGTCATTTCACCCTGTGTGACGCTTCCTACCGCGGTAAACACGGAGATTAAATCCACGACCCTGCTTTCTCCGTTCTTATGCAGCCGTCCGGCCAGCATGGGCCCGCCGCTGATAAATATCGAAGGTATGTTCAAACGTACCGCAGCCATCAGCATACCCGGCACAACCTTATCGCAGTTGGGTATGAACACCAGCGCGTCGAACTGATGCGCCTCTGCCATGATCTCTACGGAATCTGCTATCAGTTCACGGCTGGGCAGGCTGAATTTCATGCCTGCGTGATTCATGGCGATGCCGTCGCAGACGCCGATGGTGTTAAATTCGAAAGGCACGCCTCCGTGGCTTATCACACCGGTTTTGACCGCGTTAGCGATGGAATTCAAATGTGTGTGACCGGGAACGATTTCATTAAAGCTGTTGACAATGCCGATGAATGGCTTATTGAAGTCCCGGCTGCATACGCCCACAGCCCTCAATAGTGCCCTGTGTGGCGCCCTCTCTATACCCTGTTTGATGCTGTTGCTTCTCATATGCGTACGCTTCCACTAAAATCTTGATCCGGCGGGTTAAAACCAGTCCTTGGAAATATAAGGACAAGTTGAAGTAAAGTATCACAGGTGTGTATTTGTTGTCAAGCTAAATTGACTCTGTTTCCCCCATTTTATCCAATCTGCGCTGGTGCCTGCCGCCTTCAAATTTTGTGGAGATAAAATTCCTCGTAATTTCCTCAGCCGTTTTATCATTGACGAAATCCGCCCCGAGGCACAGGACATTAGCGTCATTGTGCCTGCGCGCGCGCACCGCCATCTCCGGGTTACAGCATAGGGCCGCCCGTATGCCCTTGAATTTATTCGCGGCTATGGACATGCCAATTCCCGAACCACATATAATAATGCCCAGGTCGGCCTGCCCTTTAACAATGGATCGGGAGACGCCGGCGGCGTAATCCGGATAATCCACGGATTCCTCGCTGTTGCAGCCGAAATCTGTGTATTCCTGTCCGGCTCGTTTCAGGTAAACGATAAGCTTCGCCTTCAGGTTGTAGCCGCGGTGATCACTTCCCAGCGCGATACGCATTTTAATCAATATCCTCCGCTATTTTACATATAAGGCCATGATAGCTTTTTCTGATATGATACCACGTCGTAAAATCCTCGGTGGCCCGGATGTAACGTCGATAACGGTTGATTCGGTTCCGCCCGGGCATTTACCGGCATCTATGATTAAATCCACATTATTTCCAAGCTGGCCGCGCACCTCCCGGGCGGTCACGGCGGTTTCCCTGTCATGCAGGTTGGCGCTGGTGCCTACAATAGGCCTGCCCAGCTCACTGATGAGGATTCTGGGCACCGGATGATCCGGCACACGGATGCCGATTTTATGGCTTCCCGCGAGTACCAGGCTTTCCAGAGCCGCCGATTTGCGAAAAATGATGGTCAGGCCGCCCGGCCAGAATTTCTGCATCAAAGCCTTGGCGAAGGGGCTGATTTCATCTACCAGCAGCCCAA
>JAPLHI010000131.1 GCA_026389695.1 Chloroflexota bacterium | reverse complement strand
GGTGGTCGTCGTAGTTACAACCAACTGCTTGAACTCGGGCTCCTTGGAGAGGTCGAACTGGTCTTTGGTCGCTTCTTTCCGTGGTGACCAGGAGATGGAAGCGGGTCGTACCTTGCAGCCGAGGCAGCCGTTGTGGGGGCTGAGCAGCTGTACGCCGTAGTACGGGGTGTTAACGATGAACCCTGCCTTTACGGTGAACGAGCGGGTCTCAGACCACTGGCTGGTGGCCCACTGGCCGGTGGCTGACTGGGCTACGCGGACTCTCCAGTAGTAGATGGCGCCGGCTTCAGGCAGAAGGCCCGGAGCAAGCCAGGTAGCAGGAGCAGTCACTATCGGAGGTGCGATCAGAATGTGCTGATATAGTGCACGGACAGTGCCCGGAGTCAGGGCAATTGCGGTAGGTATGGAATTGCCGATAGCGCCAGCACCGGCGGGATTATTGGTGATGATCCTGAGAGTGAAGTCTTTGTCTTTGGCCAGGTCAAGCTGGTAGACGGTGGCCAGACAGAGCTGTTCCCAGAAGAGGTCGATCTGCTGGTTGCGACCGGTTACCGGGTCAGCGCCGACGAGGGATTTATCAGCCGGAGTCTTCAGTACCGGACCTTTCTTGGCCAGACAGTCGGTGTAAGTCCAGAGCATGCCCTGATTGATCGAAGGAGTATAGCCGGGTAAACCCAGGACACCGGCATGCCAGCATCCGTTGCCGGGGGAATTAGCTCGCCTGGTGGTAACGCCGGCGGCGACCGAGAAAGGTCCACCATCTCCAACACCCCTCTCGTCATCTAAGGCATAGAGGGTGGTGTTGGTGTCGAGTGTGCAGCAGCCGCAGTATTTAAGTGAGGTCGGCTCGAGTGTGAATAACACGTTTGCCTGGTTCATCGGTGAGTAGATATCCAGACAATCCCACCACACACCGGGTTTGGGTATGCCGGTTCTCGGTTCGACGGCGCGGCAGACAGCCGAGTCCCAGGTCCCCTGTGAAGTGCCTAAAGTCAGGTTATCATGTGCGGCATACAAGGCCGGTTTGGGATCGCCTGTCCATGCCTGTGCCAGGCCGAAGATGCCGATATTATGCGGAGGTTGATCAACCCCCGGCAGTGCGGGCGGAATTGGCCAGATAGAGCCTACAGTACCGTTGGCAACGCTCATGATGTCATAAAAGAAATCACGCGAACTGCGGAAAACAGAGCCCAGGCCGCGGACTATGTTGTCGTCTCCCGCATAGCGCATATTATTGTTCTTAAAATCAGGGTCGAAGATGACATGCATGTTCCCCTGTGGGGACATGGCTTTCATCATTTGCTGGAACGTGACCCCTCCATCCGGCGAATAGGATACCGGGTAAACTTCGCCTATTGCAGGACCGACCATTATCTTGCCGCCGGGATAGGCGGCTATGGTATGGCCGCCGCTGGTGAGCAGAGAATCATAGCTGGGGAGGCTGGTAGACCATGCAGTACCGGTGTAATCCAGCTTCTGCACCATACCGTTGGGGCTCAAGGTATACATGATGGTGCTTGATTCAAAGGTAAAATCCTGTACCGGGTTTCTCGGTGTAACCGTGGCCCAGAAATCACCGAAATCAGGTGACCATGCCATAACACCTCCGGTGGTTCCGGTAGCTGTAGCGAGCTGAGCGGCCCATGCCACTATTTCCCCGTCGGGCTTGTCACTGCAGGAAGGGACGATGCGCAGAATAGGAAGATCGGACTGCGCCAGGGCACATGATCCTGATGTGGTGCTGCAGAGTACCCGCTCCCAGTAAGTACCTGTTGGAGCTAATGCGGGAAGGGGTGCCGCTACGCTGGGATTGATGGAACTGCGCCAGACGCTGTCAAATTCATCGCAGCCCAGGGCATTATCGCGGTTGGATGAGGCCAGGTAAACAGTGCTGCAGTCAGGAGATACCGCCACATCGTTAAACCAGTCGATGGTTGTGTCTATCAGGCTTAGCTGGTTCCACGTCTCACCATTATTACGTGATATGGCGAAAGCTGATTCGTCATTGGGAATCGGTGGTGGGATCAGAACAGGCCATAACGTAAAAAGCGTGACTATGGGTATGGAACTGGTGGCGGCATATGCCAGTGAGCCGTCCTGGTTCCATGCCACAAAAGCGCTTCCCTCTCCGTTGTGAGCGCCCCCTGCGCAGGTACCCTGGTTGGCCGCACCGGTGGTGGGCTTAAGAGCGGGATACCAGCAAGGGATGGGGCAGGTGGTGGGGGAGTCTGTAAACCAGGTGGGCACGGTCGCTGTGCAGGGATAACCCCATTTCTCACCTGCCAGCAGCTTGCCGGAAGCATAACTGCCGAAGTAGGCTATCGTCCAGATGTCTTTATTGAATATATTCGTAGTATCCATGAGCCGGTAGACGGTGGTATCGTCTATGCGGAAGATACCAGTCTGGTTCAAAGCGTTCTTGGGTACCGCGTAAAGGCTGATATAGGCGCGGCGCAGTGAGGCTGACTGGCCGGAGAAATCAGAGGGAAGTTCCAGGTCGGCGAACACCAGCGTATTGAAGTCGGGCGAAGAACCGACACCTGATTCCGTGGCTTTGACCTCAATTCCGGCGGGATAAACCCATTGAAGATTGGTATTCTGATTAAGATCGCGGGAAGCGATATTGTAATAAGTAGCGGTAGCATCGGCATAAACCATTGTCAGCGATGAATCCGCGGCATACGATGGAGAGAATCTCAGGCAAAGATAGTCCATGTTAACGGCCAGAGGGTTGTTTTGCAGCATCCAGCTACTAAGCCCCGGCGTTTGCAATATGAAAAGCCGTCCTGTGGCCAGAGCATTGCCTGTGCCGACGACGATATCGCGTTTGCCTCCATAGGAAGGTGAAATGGAGATATCCCTGATGCCCTCAGCGGCGCCCAGCGCAGGCAAACCTGCATTATACCAGGAGGTACCACCGTCATCGGTGACCCATACCATATAGGGCAGAGATGAAACAGGTCCTACAGTATCGCCCACGGTGATTGCCCAGAAGTTGGGATTGTCAGGGGCGATAGCAACATGGAAGATGTTCCATGGCGCGTTGACTGCAGCCCAGCCTGTGGTCCGGACAAGGGACTGGTATCTTGAGATGCTCCAGGATAGCCCACCGTTGGTAGTCACATAAAAGACACCCAGACCATTACCTGCCGGCGCCAGAGCAGGTGGCACAACCAGCGCATTAGCATCCAGCAGTACCGAAGCCAGCATGGTATTCCCATTGACCGCCATGTAATATACTTCGCTGCCGGTGGGAACATTAGCACCGTCAGGTATGTGCGGGTTAAGTATGTCGTTTTTCTGCGCATCAGTGCCCGGTGTGTTGACGGTGTCCCATTTCATAATTCCCGGATTGGCCGATACCGACGACGGAATTAAGCTGTTTGCAGGAATAACGAATGAAGCAACTATCAATATTGCGGATGTAATAGCGAAGATCGCAAAATGACTAGTGCGCATAGGTCCTCCTCAAGGTGTCTATGTTTAGCAGGTGATACGGCAATTTTGATTGCTCCAATATGAACTTACGCATATTTTGCGGTTTTTTTACATTATATTAATTTTAGAATAGATATGGCTAATACAGGCGGTATATTGTAACATACCTTACTATATAGATTATTTTGTGAAAGAGTTATTCACTGTAAAACCGTGTGAATTGTTTTATAGGGAATCCATCTGACTTATATGTGCGCCTTCGTTCTGGACATGCGCAAAGGAAATTGAATAACGCTGTCTAATCGTATATAATTTTCGGCGTAAGGCTTCCATAATATAAACGGGGCGG
This sequence comes from Chloroflexota bacterium, assembly GCA_026389695.1. Classification (GTDB taxonomy): domain Bacteria; phylum Chloroflexota; class Dehalococcoidia; order GIF9; family UBA5629; genus JAQUQM01. The sequence goes on along the minus strand of JAPLHI010000131.1, from coordinate 790 downwards.
TTATTATAAACAGGCTAGTGGTAGCTAAATTAATTATATTTTTAAGGAGGAGGTGCTATGTCTGAAGGTTATCCTGTAAATTTGACCATCGATTATCCCGACCGCAAGCTAAACAGGTTGACAACTTTTTTCCGTGTGTTTGTGGCTATTCCGATTATCATTGTGTTTTTCTTGCTCATGGGTGGCAACTATCAATATGCCGCTAAAGATGGTTTCGGAACATGGGTTTCCGGTATGGGCTTTGTCATGATCCCTGTGGTTCTGATGCTGCTTTTCAGAAAAAAATATCCCAAATGGTGGTACGACTGGAATCTGGAACTTACCAAATTCAGCTACAGGGTAAATGCTTTTCTTTATCTGATGACGGATGTTTATCCTTCAACGGATGAGGAACAGGTAGTGCATATTGAATTGCCCTATCCTGAGGCCGCTGCATTAAACCGCTGGCTGCCTCTGGTGAAATGGTTTCTGGCTATTCCTCACTGCATAGTGCTGGTTTTCCTTGGTATAGCGGAACTGGTTGTCGTCATTATTGCTTGGTTTGCCATATTATTTACAGGCAATTACCCTAAAAGTTTTTTTGATTTTATCATCGGTGTTTCCAGATGGAGCTTGCGGGTGACGGCTTATGCATGCCTGCTGGTGACCGATAAATATCCGCCGTTCAGGCTCGGTGTATGAATATGGTGCTTGTACAGATAAACAAGTTATTAGGTTGCTTGTCTAGTAAGCTAATCCACAATAAGCAATGGCTGAATAGATTGACATGTTTTGTTGTCATGAGCCTAAT
>JAPLHI010000029.1 GCA_026389695.1 Chloroflexota bacterium | reverse complement strand
AATGTGATTTTTATCATTTGCACAGGCGCCGGATTGGCATTAATATTATGTAACGGTTGGATATATACAGATGAACCACGATCACTGGTGGGTGAAACCGTAAAAAATGACTTGGAGGAAAACTATGAAGATTGTAAAACTTTGCCGTGAAGGGACCTGTTGCCCGGCGGTTAGCGTATTTGAGGACAGGTTTGAGATTGGTGAGGATGCCAATACCTGTGTTTTAACGGCAGAAGAATTCGAAATTCTAAAAGAGAAAATCCTCTCGAAAGAGATTTAAAAACTTAGTAAGCTCATCGTCAATTGAGTCCACCGTCCCACCCGGTGGGCTTAATTTTTTATATCCTGCTGAGAGTTTAATAATTTGAACTAAGTCCGTTATAGCAGTATGCTGTATGTTTAATATCCGGCTGCTTAATATTTTCGAACGAAAGGAATTTCATGAAAACAAAAACATCTGCCAATCTTGATGACGTCTTTTTTCCGAGGAATGTGGCGATAATCGGAGCGTCTCCCGGTGTGGCTTACCCCCTGGCCTTACTGGGCGGAAAGCTGCGCGACCGTCTCTTTATGGTTAATCCGAACAGCACTGAGGTATTTGGAAGAAAATCATATGCCAGCATTCTGGATATTGCGGAACCTGTAGACTACGTGATCCTCACCCTGCCTGCAAAATATGCCGTTCAAGCTGTCAGGGAATGTGTGCAGAAGGGAGTTAAGGCCATCCATTCATTCACGTCAGGTTTCAGTGAGACCGGCCTCAAAGAAGGTATTGAGATGGAGAAAGAGCTTGTCTCCATTGTAAAAGGCAAAGCCAGACTGATCGGTCCTAACTGTATGGGCATATACTGCCCGAAATCGGGACTTTCTTTTAATCCGGCCTCCACTCACGAGGAGGGGCACATAGGAGTTATATCTCAGAGCGGGACATTTGCCCAGTTCTTTATACATGCCGGACGTTCAAGGAACGTGAAGATCAGCAAAATAGTCAGCTACGGCAACGCCGCTGACCTGGACTGCCCGGATTTCCTGGAATACCTGGCCGATGACTCCGATACCAGGGTAATCGCGCTGTATATAGAAGGCATTAAGGATGGAAGGCGGTTGAAATCAGCGCTGGAATACGCCGGCAGTAAAAAGCCGGTGATCGCTCTTAAAGGCGGTGTTACCGGCCAGGGCGGCAGGGTGGCTTCTTCTCATACCGGCGCGCTGGCAGGGGCGGGTGAGACCTGGGCTACCATGTTCAGGCAGGCTGAGGTGGTGCAGGTGGATGATTTTGATGATTTACTCAACGCGGCTGTGGCGCTGAACGACTCGCCCCTTCCCGCGGGGAAAGGAGTTTCCATAATTACCTATTCAGGCGGTTTCAGCGTCGTGCAGACTGATATGTGTGTGAAGGCAGGCCTCGATATACCGCAATTCTCAGCCAAGGCGGTGGAGGAGCTGCGCAAATTTGTACCTGTATCGGGAACTATGGTGGGCAATCCTCTGGATGCCTGGCAGCTTTTTTATAAATACGAAGAAAAAGATGGTACCTTGAAGGATGTTTTGCGCATCATAGCCGGAGAAAAAGATGTGCACTCGATAATTCTGCAGTTCGATGTGATCAGGTTTATGTTGAATATGTGGGGTGACAAATTCGAAGAGTATTTTGCAGCCGTGGCGGAAAAAGTTCTCCAGGGCTGCCATTATGCGCGTGAATCCGGTAAGCTGGTAATTGTCAGCATGTTCCTCGATCCTTTTGCGGAGAACGAGATTGAAAGGAAGTACAACCTGTTATTTAAAAAGCGCCTTGAATCCGAGGGCTTTCCGGTGTATCCTACGCTAAACGACGCGGTCAGGACGGTTGCCAGCATATATAAGTATACCGAAATGAGGCGGAAGAAACTGTTGCAAACAGGGTGAAAATAGATGAAGCCAAAAGGGTTTGCGGTCGTCCTCGTTACCGCTTCCAGCACAGATGAAGCCGATAAAATAGCTGCTGTACTTCTGAAGAAGAGGAAAGCCGCCTGCGTCAATATCATCCCTAAAGTAAATTCCCGTTTCTGGTGGAAAGGTGAAATCGACAGCTCGGACGAGGCGCTTATGATTATAAAGACTAAGGCCTCGGTTTTAGCGGACGTCATCGAATTAGTTAAGAAAAACCACAGCTACACCATACCTGAAATTATTGCCCTTCCCATAATTGCCGGCAACGAAGAGTACCTTGAATGGATTGGCGGGGAAGTCAGGGATTAAGACTTCATGTTTGGAATTTAGCTTCTTTTGGGTTATTATAATAGTCCTTTAAGAAGGAGAGTATGTTGTTCAAAGCGCCTCGCGGAACCGCAGATATATTGCCTGACGAACAGGCGTACTGGCGGTATATAGAAGAGAAAGCTGTAGCTGTGTGCAAGCTGTACGGCTATCAGCGTATGGATACTCCCACCTTCGAAGACGCCGGCCTGTTTGCCCGCAGTGTGGGAGAGGGAACTGATATTGTGAACAAGGAGATGTATGTCTTTAAGGACCGCAGTGACAATGAGCTAGCCCTGCAGCCGGAAGGCACGGCGTCTATATGTAGAGCATATCTTGAGCACGGCATGGACAATTTACCGCAGCCGGTGAAACTGTATTACTTTGCCGATATCTTCCGCTATGAGAGACCGCAGGCAGGACGCTACCGCCAGCACCATCAGTTTGGATGTGAAGCGATAGGAGAAGCGTCACCCATGCTGGATGCCGAGGTTATTCAAATGGCGCTGTGGTTTTTTAAATCGTTAGGGCTGACTCAGTTTACGCTACAACTTAACAGCATAGGATGTAAGCAGTGTCGCCCCGATTATCTGCTGAAGCTTGCAGAGTATTATACCCCGCTTACCCCGAGTTTATGCGAGGACTGCCGCACTCGTATAGTGAAAAATCCATTGAGGTTGCTGGACTGCAAAAAGCCGGGCTGCCAGGCCGCCGCGGAGGAAGCGCCGAGAAGTTCAGATCATCTCTGTGAAGGTTGTCATGATCATTTCGAGGCTTTGAAAATATATCTGGAAGCGCTGGGAATCGTGTACGGCGTCAACCACCGGCTGGTGCGGGGCCTGGACTATTACACCAGGACCGTTTTTGAGTTTCAGCCTCTTGAGGGCGGCTCACAGAGCGCGCTGGGGGGCGGTGGACGTTACGACGATCTTATTACCGAACTCGGTGGCAAGCAAACACCCGCGATCGGATTTGCTACTGGAATGGAACGCATTGTATTAAACTTGAAAAACCAGGGAATAGAAGTACCGGGACAGGTAAAACCGGCTGTTTTTATGGCCTGCATGGGAAATAGTGCTAAAATAGAAGCACTTAAAACTGCCTCAGACCTGCGTGAGGCGGGAATTCCTGTAATCGTCGCCGCGGGTGACCGGAGTCTCAAGGCACAGTTGAGACAGGCTAATAGCCTTGGAGCAATCTATGCCGTGATTATAGGCGATGATGAGATAAATGAGGGCATGGTCACCCTGCGTAACATGGGAACCAGTGAGCAACAGGTAGTTGAGCCCGAGGAGTTAAAAACAATTCTCGGGGCGCAGGAATAAAAGGCCAGGAGGATTTTCTGGAATGGACGTATTAGAAGCCATCAAGAACAGGCGCAGCATCCGCCAGTACAAGGATATGCCTGTTTCAGATGACGTGCTTAATAAAGTGCTCGAAGCCGCCCGCTGGGCTCCTTCCTGGGCCAATACCCAGTGCTCACGCTATGTTGTGGTGAAAGACCCGGCTACCAAAGCAAAGCTGGCAGAAACTCTCAACAGGGGCAATCCCGCTACCGAGGCTATCAAGACTGCTCCGATAATAATCGTTATCTGCGCAGAGCTTAAGAAATCGGGCTACTACAAGGGCGAAGCGACGACAGATAAAGGCGACTGGTTTATGTTTGATACAGGCATTGCCATGCAGAATCTGGCGCTGGCTGCGTACTCACTGGGGCTGGGCACCGTGCACGTGGGATATATTCCTGACGCGAAAAAGGTGTCAGAAATACTCGACCTTCCTGAGGGGATAGCTGCTGTGGAAATGACTCCGCTGGGTTACCCCGCGGCTGATGCCAAAGCGCCTCCCCGGAAAGAATTGTCGGAGATAGTTTCCTACGAAAGATACGGAAAACGTTGAAATAGTACAGGTTTCTAAAACTGGTACTTTCCGCCCGCAGCGGCTGAGCCAATCCGGTAAATCAGCGTGCGGGCTGAAATTTTTTAAGGAGAGAAAATATGGCTAAAACAATAGCCGAAATAAACGAAAAGATTAAGAAAGGTCAGGCAGTGGTGGTTACTGCCGAAGAAGTCATAGATATAGCCAGGAAAAAGGGTGTGGCAACCGCTGCCCGTGAAATAGACGTAGTAACTACAGGTACCTTCGGCCCGATGTGTTCATCGAGCGCCTACTTTAATCTGGGGCATACCAGCCCCAGGATAAAGGTCGGCGGCGGCAGGGTCTACTTTAATGATGTCCCGGCTTATACGGGTGTAGCGGCCGTCGATGTCATACTGGGAGCAACGGCAATACCGGAAGACGATCCCAAAAACAGGATTTATCCGGGAGAGTTCAAGTACGGCGGCGGCCATGTCATCGAGGAGCTTGTGGCCGGAAAGGACATCAAGCTGATAGCCTCGGCTTATGGCACTGACTGCTATCCCAGGAAAAAGCTTGAAACATGGATCAACATCAACACGATTAATGAATCTGTACTGTTTAATTTGCGCAACGCTTACCAGAACTACAACGTTGCGGTGAATCTCAGTGACAGGATGATTTATACCTATATGGGTGTGCTTAAACCGAGGCTGGGCAATGCCAACTTCTGCTCGGCAGGTCAGCTTGCCCCATTACTTAACGATCCGTTTTACAAGACTATTGGCGTGGGCACCAAAATATTCCTTGGCGGTGGCATCGGCTACGTTGCCTGGCAGGGCACGCAGCACAATCCGTCAGCCCCGCGCACTGAAAACGGCGTACCCAAGCGGGGCGCCGGAACACTGGCCGTCATCGGTGACCTCAAGCAGATGAAACCAAAATGGCTGGTGGGTACCAGCTTCCTGGGCTATGGCGCTACTATCACGGTTGGCATCGGTGTGCCCATCCCGGTATTAAATGAAGAGATACTTCAATATACACTGGTAACGGATGCCGATATCCTGGCGCCCGTCGTGGATTATTCCGAAGCCTATCCGCAGCGAAAGTCTGACGTACTGGCCGAGGTTAGCTATGCGGAGTTAAAGTCAGGGAAGATAAGCGTTAACGGCAAAGAAATACCTACGGCCTCTCTGTCGAGCTATCCTGGCGCTGTGGAGATCGCCAATACGCTAAAACAATGGATTAAAAAGGGAGATTTCCTCCTCACCGACCCCGTCGCTCCCCTACCCGGCGTTGAGTCAGGTATTAAACTGAAATCTTTGGAGGAGCGGCCTTTGCCCTAAAGGAGGTATAAGAAAATGAATGTTTCAAAAAAAATTGTACTGCATTTCACTCCCAAGGCTGTTGATAAGCCTGTAGTAAGCCACCTGATCAGGGACTACGGGTTGGATTTCAATATCCTCAAGGCATCCATCTCTCCCGGCGAAGAGGGACTGATGGTTATGGAATTAAGCGGAGATCAGAAAGCCTATGATAAAGGGATCAAGTATCTGCAGGAGTCCGGGGTGGAGATACAAGCGCTGAGCCAGGATGTAACGCGCAATGACACGCGGTGCACTCACTGCGGCGCCTGTATTACCATGTGTCCCACGAGAGCTTTCAGCCTCGAGAGCAAAACCAGGAAGGTGGAGTTTGATAACTCCAAATGTATTGTCTGCGAGCTCTGTGTAAGGGCCTGCCCTCCGCGCGCTAAGGAGCTACATTACTAAACGTTACACACAGGAAAAAATGTACGATCAGCGTACTTACCGTCATTCAATCAAAGATTCCGATCTGGTCTCCTTCACAGTCACTGTGAAGGAGACCGATCTTTATATCCGTGCGGGAAGCGACCTCACAAACGAGGCGCTGGATGCTGTAAAGGCATGCCGGGGTCCGCTGGAGGATTATATCAGCCGGCACCCGTTATTTTTGCACAGCCTCGAACCCGTGGAGGTCAAAAAGGATGCCCCGGAAATAGTAAAGGTGATGGCTGAGGCAGCGAAAACGGCAGGTGTGGGGCCTATGGCCACGGTTGCCGGCGCCGTTGCCGAGCTGGTGGGGAAGCGGTTGCTGGCTTATTCCCCGGAAATAATTGTGGAGAACGGCGGGGACATCTTCATGAAAATCAGCAAAAAACGCCGTATCGGTATTTTCGCGGGCAAGTCAGTATTTTCGGGAAAGCTGGCGTTAGAGATTGAACCTGAGAGTACACCACTGGGTATTTGCACGTCTTCGGGCACAGTGGGGCCTTCACTGAGCCTGGGGCTGGCGGATGCCGCTATCATCCTGGCGCCTTCAGCGGCGTTAGCGGACGCCGCTGCTACGGCGGTGGGCAACTGCGTGAAATCAGGTGATGATATTAACTATGCACTGAAACTGGGACAAAATATAAAGGGCATCAACGGCATAGGTATTATTGTGGGAGAGAAGATGGGTGCCTGGGGCGATGTGAAACTGGTCCGGATGTAACGCAGGGATTAATGACTTTTTAAACGCCGCAGCATTTAACCGTGACAGATATGGTATAAGAGGCTGTGCCTCCCCTCTCATCGGTTACCTCGATGGTAATTTTGAAATCACCTGCTTCGCTGGGCGCATACCACCATACGGTATTCCCATCACCTTTAATCGTCCCGCCCGGGTTACTCGTCCACCTGTAATCCAGGGGATCGTTATCCGGATCGCTTGCAAGGACTGATAATTCCACGGGATCTAATTTCTTAACTACTAATAGAGCCTGGGCGTCCCTCAGCTCTTTCTCAGTGCCATTCGGATTAATGAAAACGGCTTTATGTTGGTACCTGGTAAACCTCAATGTTTTAATAACCGGGGAGTTGTTGGGCTTTTCAGGAATGTTGACGATTACGTTTTTAGAAGCCGATCCCCCTTTGCCGTCGCTGACTGTTACGGATATCGAGCAGGGTCCACCCGTGGCCGGAGCTGTCCATAATATAGCCGCCCCGTCACCTTCAATAGTTCCGGCCGATGCAGTCCATTTATAGGTCAGATTGTCGTTTTCCGCGTCATTAGCCTGGCAGGTCATGCGGGTCCTGCCCTGCGGTTGTACCACGGTGTCTGCCGCCGAAAGGTCGGTTATAACAGGCGAAGTATTAGCTACTTCCGTAACGGGCGGTTCTTCATTAACTACTTGATTATTCGACGGCTGGCAGCCGCCGTAGAGTAATAACAAGACTGAGAGGCATATGATAGAAAGTAATATGTTTCTTCTTAAAAGCATGGTATAGACAGCTCCTGTTGTTACAGGGAATAACTCGGTTAAATCTTATTCCTGGCAAATATCTTGTCGACCCAGAACTGGTGTGAGAAGAATGGCGCCGGATGTACTACTATTATAATCACCGCCAGAATGAACATCCCGATATCCATATACATGGACTGAAGGGGAGAAACCGGGCCGAGTATCCTTTCCCAGATTCCAAAGCAACCGCAATCCGGGTATTCTTTTAAGCCCGTCATGATCATGTAGGAGTTATTCGCCATGAAGCCAAGTACAAGCGGCAGAAATAGTATTGCCATCAGCCGCGGCATGATGCCTAGGATCAGCAGCATGCCGAGAATGAACTCGGCAATAGGTAAGATCCAGGGTATGAAGTATGTACCTATAAAATAGGCGAAATCCGGCGTGAGCAGGAAATCAGGAATAAACCTGTCCAGAAACTCGGTCTGGCCCGGCATCTGTCCTAACCCTCCTAACTTGCCTGTGCCCGAAAAAATGAGAATTGCTCCTAAAACCACACAGGCAACAATGCTGATAATATCACGCACCATAGGGCGGTTCTTATATACATCATAAACTGACATCAATTTATCCTCAATCTAAAAAATGGGTCTTGACTTCAGAAAGATTATAATCTACACTAATGCACGTATGCAAACCTTGGTTTATGGCGAGTCTTAGACTGGCAACCTCTTAGAGCGGGAGACCGTATTTGCCGGGACTCAGACTCCCTGCATATGTTTCAAGAGGTCTTGAGCCGAATATAGACCGTACCAGAACCAACGGGGCATAGCTATTTTCAACAAGGAGGCATCAATGGCCCTAGAGGAAAAGACCTTAACCTGTGCCGAGTGCGGCAAACCCTTCATCTTTACAATAGGTGAACAGGAATTCTACGAATCCAAAGGACTGCAGAATGAGCCTAAACGGTGTGCTGACTGCAGATCAAACCGGAAGCAGAGTCGTGGTCGCAATTCCGGTCAACCCAGGCAGATGTACCATGCTACATGTGCCCGGTGCGGCAGTGATTGCGAGGTTCCTTTTGAACCAAGACAGGAACGGCCAGTCTACTGCAGCAACTGTTACGCAGAAACTAAGCCCACCCGCTAATACGTAGAAAAAACCCCTCCCGCAGTCTCCCGCGGGAGGTTTAACAATCGGACAGCTCTGGAGCGGATTACTTCACTTCCGGTGAATATAGGCGTTTGCAGGCTTAAGATACACATACCTGAGAGTCAGTGCCTCAAGGATAAGAGGCATATCGTCAAATCGCTCGTTTCCCGACTTAAAAAGCAATTCAATATATCCATTGCCGAGGTTGACGACCATGACCTCTGGCAAATGACAACTATAGGTATCGCCTGTGTAAGTAATCATAATAGTCAGGTCGACGAGATTATCAATTCCGTTATCAGCACCGTTAACCGCGACTACCCGACTATCGAGATTGTGGAAAAAGAAATAGAGATATTTACTTAGATTCCAGACCTTACAATTCCAAAGAACTATGTACGATTTCATGTCATTGCGAGCGTCAGCGTGCGCATCCATGTCATTACGAGGGACGAAGTCCCGTGGTAATCTTTAGGATCAAGGGGCAACCGTCTTCGCTTATAGAGATTGCCACAGCCCTACGGGCTTCGCAATGACAACCTATATAAGGATAGCCACGCCGCTTGCGGCTCCTCCCAATGACTTGAAAAACCTTTAGGGGCGGAT
>JAPLHI010000114.1 GCA_026389695.1 Chloroflexota bacterium | reverse complement strand
AAATTCCCCGCGTTCTTTGCCGACCTGCCCTTTGAAGTCGCCAGTCAGCAGGTCGACCAGCAGTGTGGTTCTGCTCTTGCCGGTTTGAGGACCGGTGTTATGGCGATAGCCAGTGGATACGCGGATGTTATCCTCTGCGGCGGCCAGGAGCATATGACCCATATTCCCATGGGTGGCGGCGGCGCCATCACGTTTTCTGAAAAGTTGATCAATGATCCTCAATACAAGAAAATCGACCTCATGTTCTCCATGAACATGGGCTTTACTGCTCAGAAGCTGCAGGAGATGGCCGGTATCAGCAGGGAAGATATGGACAAGTTCGCCCTCAGGTCCCACCAGCTGGCTGCCCAGTCCAAGGAATGGCTCAAAGGCGAGATTATGCCTGTTGAGATTACCCTCCAGGACGGCACTAAACAGATGTATGATTATGATGCCGCGGTAAGAGGCGACACTACCCTGGAACAAATGTCCGGCTTGAAACCAGCCTACAAACCCGATGGCACCATCACCGCGGGCAATGCCTCACCGCTGAATGCGGGCGCTACTGCCATGCTGATCATGTCAAAAGAGAAAGCCAAGAAACTGGGCTATAAACCGATGGCCAGCTTCGTATCCTTCGGCATGGCCGGTGTTGATCCCACTATCATGGGCGCCGGACCTGTACCTTCCAGCAAGAAGGCTCTGAAAGCCGCCGGGCTTCAGGCCAAGGACATCGATTACTGGGAGATTAACGAAGCTTTCGCCGTTGTTTCACTGTACGCGGTCAAAGAGTTCGGTTTGAAATGGGACCAGGTTAATGTCCACGGCGGCGCTATGGCAATCGGCCATCCCCTCGGCGCCAGCGGCATCAGGCTGGTTGGCACATTAGCCAGAATACTTAAGGAAAAGAAAGGCAAATATGGCCTCGCTACCATGTGTGAAGGTGGCGGACAGGGCGTAGCCGCCATTATCAAGAGCGAGTAATTAAACAACAACCGTAAGTAAATCGAAAGGGGTGGCTTGAAAAGCCACCCCTTTATCTTTTCAGTTCACTAACCGCGGCTTTTATTTCTTTCGCCTGGCGTCTTTATTCACCCTGAGCAGGAAGTATTCCATACTGTCGTACAGCGCCAGCCAGCTGGCCTCGATAATGTTTGTAGAGCTGCCTACCGTCCTCCATTGCACATTGCCGTTACTGGACTCAATGAGAACGCGGACCTGAGAGCCCGTGCCGCTGCTGCCCTCGAGTATGCGTACCTTATAGTCGATGAGATCGACCTTTGCCAGGCCGGGATAAAACTCAAGCAGAGCCTTGCGCAGGGCGAAGTCGAGCGCGTTCACCGGGCCGTTTCCCTCAGAAGCCGTATGCATAATTTTGCCGTCTATTTTAACTTTGATAGTGGCTTCGGAGAGGAATTCTACCTTGCCTCCAAGTGCGGGCAGGCGGCGGTGACGCTCAACCACCACCATGTAGTCGACCAGCTCGAAGGGAGGTTTATAACCCGCCTGAGACCGGTGAAGCAGCAGCTCAAAAGACGCGTCGGCGTCTTCATACTGAAAGCCCAGGCTCTCCAATTCCTTGATCTGTTCCAGGATCCGGCGCGCTTCTTTGCCGCTGGGTTGAATGGGAATTCCCAACTCCCTGGCCTTGAAGATGATATTGCTTTTACCTGAAAGCTCGGAAACAACCACCTTGGGGTTGTTGCCAACCAGTTCAGGATCGATGTGCTGATAGCTCTCTTCCCACTTAGATATGGCTGATACGTGCAGGCCGGCCTTGTGTAAGAATGCGCTGATGCCCACATACGGCAGGTGAGAATTGGGAGGCAGATTGGCCACTTCCGCTACAAAACGGGATGCCTCAGTAAGCCTGGCAAGCTGTTTGCCTGTAATGCATTGATATCCCATCTTTAATTTAAGCGCAGGTATGATGGAGCACAGGTTGGCGTTGCCGCAGCGTTCCCCGTAACCGTTGATAGTACCCTCAACATGTTGCACCCCTTGCTCAACGGCAGCCAGTGAATTGGCCACCGCCATTTCGCTATCGTTATGGGCATGAATACCCAGGGGTTTATTCAGCTTCTTCTTGACCTGCCGGACGATATCCGCGACCTCGACAGGCAGTGTGCCTCCGTTGGTATCGCATAACACCAGACAATCGGCGCCGCCCTGCTGGGCCGCCAGCAAAGTATCAATGGAATAACCGGGATTGGCCTTGAATCCATCAAAGAAGTGCTCGGCATCATAAAATACAATCAGCCCCCTGGATTTGAGGAACTCGACCGATTCACGGATGATCTTAAGGTTGTTGTCCAGGCTGGTTTCGAGCACCTGCGTCACCTGGCGGTCCGAGCTTTTACCCACGATGTTTACTGCCCTGGTTCCAGCCTTCACCAGCGCCTTCAGGCCCGTGTCCGTATTAACATCGGTATCAATTCTTCTCGTGCTGCCGAAGGCTACCAGAATAGCGTTTTTAAGCTTTAAATTTTTAGCTTTCTCAAAAAACTCCGTATCCTTGGGGTTGGAACCGGGCCAGCCGCCCTCAATATAGTTGATACCGAGTTCATCCAGCTTCTGCGCTATTTTTAATTTATCCGAGACGGTGAAGGATATGCCCTCCTGCTGTGCGCCATCCCTTAAAGTGGTATCGTAAAGATCGACACGCTTAACGGCCATAATAACTTTAAATACTCTCCTCAATGAGTTTTCCCATCTCGATTGTGCCAACCTGCTTCATTCCTGCGGACATGATGTCTTTGCTGCGGTAGCCTTCCTCCAGCACCTTCAAAACGGCGCTTTCCACTGCAGCGGCTTCCCGGCTGAGGCCGAAGGAATAATGTAGCATCATGGCAGCGCTGAGGATTGTGGCGATAGGGTTTGCCTGATTCAAGCCGGCTATATCCGGCGCGCTGCCATGAATGGGTTCATATAAACCGAAGGCCCTGGGGTTTTTACCTTCGGGTATACCGGCAAGGCTGGCCGAGGGCAGCATGCCCATGGAGCCGCTGAGCAGGGAAGCTTCGTCAGTAAGTATGTCACCGAACGTATTTTCCGTAACGATTACGTCGAAATAAGTGGGATTCTGTATCAACCGCATGGCGCAGGCATCGACCAGCATGCTGTCGAGCTTCACCTGGGGGTATTCTGCCGATATCTCAAGTGCTATTTGCCTCCACAAACGGGAAGACTCCAGTACATTGGCCTTGTCCACGGAGGTAAGCTTTTTCCTGCGTTTCAGCGCAATCTCCCAGCCAACCCGTATAAGACGGTCGATTTCCTTTTCCGTATATACCATGGAATCCACCGCGCGCCTGGCGCCTGACTTGGTGATCCATCTTTTTTTAGGTTTGCCGAAATACAGGCCTCCGGTTAATTCACGTACAACTATTAAATCCACTCCCCTCACGATCTCAGGTTTCAATGACGTCGAGTTTTCCATCATGGGGAGCATTTTAACCGGCCTCAAGTTGGCATAGAGGTCCAGCTCTTTCCTGATAGTAAGCAAACCATCTTCAGGTCTTGCCTTTGCCTGAGGGTTATCCCACTTGGGACCTCCAACCGCTCCCAGCAGCACGGCGTTACATTCGCTGCACATCTGCAGTGTTTCCTGGGTCAGGGCTCGCCCGTGCTTATCTATGGAAATGCCGCCTATCAGGCCGAACTTGTATTGGAACTCGTGGTTGAAACGCCGTCCCACCGCATTGAGCGTGCGTATAGCCTCGTTAACCACATCCGGTCCGACACCGTCACCGGGTAAGACAGCAACAAGGTATTTCAAATCAGCGCGCTCCCGAAGATTTCTTTTTAGTATGTTCAACCAGGCCGCCGGCGGCAATGATCTGCATCATAAACTCGGGGTACGGTTTTGAGGTAAAAGTCTTGCCGCTGGACAGGTTGGTTATTTTACCGCTGGACAGGTCAACTTCGACTGTATCCTCCGCCTTAATATTATCGACAGCCTCTTCACATTCCAGCAGCGGTAATCCCGTGTTAATGGCGTTACGGAAAAAGATACGTGCGAAGCTTTTGGCAATCACGCATGAGATGCCCGATCCCTTCAAAGCCAGCGGCGCATGCTCCCTGGAAGAGCCGCAGCCGAAATTGGTTTCCGCCACAATGATGTCCCCTGCTTTCACCCTTTTTACGAAATCTATATCAATATCCTCCATGCAGTGTTCGGCGAGCTGCGCCGCTTCATCCAGGTTCAGGTAGCGCGCGGGAATGATGGCATCGGTATCGATATTAGCCCCGTATTTATGAACTTTACCTTTCAGTGACATTTAAACTAATTCCTCCGGGCTTGCAATCCTGCCCAGCACAGCGCTTGCAGCGGCTATGGCAGGGTTGGCAAGGTATATTTCAGATTTGGTATGTCCCATCCTTCCCACGAAGTTGCGGTTGGTGGTGGAGACGCATTTTTCCCCGGCGGCCAGTATTCCCATGTAACCGCCCAGGCAGGGGCCGCAGGTTGGAGTGCTTACAGCGGCGCCGGCTTTGATGAAGATCTCAATAAGCCCTTCCTTCAAAGCATCCATATAGACCTTCTGCGATCCCGGTATGATAATGCATCTCAAATTAGGATCGACCTTTCTGCCTTTAAGTATGCGGGCGGCCAGGCGGATATCGTCCAGCCTGCCGTTGGTGCAACTGCCGATGACTACCTGGTCGATGGCGATATTGCCCACCTGGCTGATCGGTTTTGTATTCGATGGAAGGTGCGGGAAGGCTACCTGGGGTTCAATCCCGGAGGCGTCATATTCAATAATCCTGGCGTATTCCGCATCCGGATCGGAGCTATATTCCGTATATTTACGGCTGGTTCTGCCCTTGAGATATGCTCTCGTCTTATCGTCCACTGCAAAGATACCCGCTTTGCCGCCGGCTTCTATGGCCATATTCGACATGGTAAAACGATTGTCCATCGACAGTGCATCGATGGCTTCACCCGTGAATTCCATCACGGAATAGAGCGCGCCGTCCACGCTGATATTACCGATGGTGTACAGGATAAAATCCTTGCCTCCCACCCATTTACGCGGTTTGCCGTGGAAGATGAATTTGATCGTGGGAGGAACTTTCATCCAGATCTCACCTGTTGCCATGGCAATGGCTATGTCCGTGGAACCCATGCCGGTGGCAAAGGCAGCCAGGGCTCCGTATGTATCGGTATGTGAATCAGCTCCCACTACGATATCTCCCGGCACAACCAGTCCCTTTTCGGGTAGGATGACATGTTCAATCCCCATCTGACCGACTTCGAAGTAGATGATATTATGCTGACGGGCGAATTCACGCATCAACTTTGCCTGTTCGGCGGACTGTATATCTTTATTAGGGCAAAAGTGATCCGGCACCATCACTATTTTTTGTGGATCGAAGACCTTGCCGACTCCCAGCCTGTTGAATTCCTTGATAGCAATAGGAGCGGTTATATCATTGGACAATACCAGGTCGGTCTTTACGTTAATAAATTCACCGGGATTGACCTTATTTTTTCCGCAGTGAGCAGCGAGTATTTTTTCAGCTAATGTCAAGAAAGTTACTCCTGTTTATAAGATTTATCCTTTCACTCTGGGAAGCATCAGCACCACTACGGTGAGCAAGGCTACTGCTGTAGCAATAATGTACAACCCCACACCGGCGGCGATACCGATTGCCGCGGTTATCCAGACACTGGCGGCGGTAGTAATACCCACAACCGTATCGCCTTTAATACCGCGGAAGATGACGCCGGCGCCTATGAAACCAATTCCCGTAACCACACCGGCTGCGACCCGGGCGGGATCGACCGTTCCGCTGAAGCCGATTACAGAAACAACTGTAAAGAGGGCTGAGCCGACGCAAATTAGGATATGTGTGCGCAATCCGGCCGGTTTGTTGCTCCGTTCGCGCTGGAAACCTATGATTGCGCCGAGAACCGCGGACAGCAACAGCCGCAGTAATGCTTCTATTTCAGGATTCACTCGGCCCCCTGAGCCGTGGCCTTTCTGGCATTAAGCAACCTGTTAAGCGCGTTCATATAAGCCTTGGCGCTGGCGACAATGATATCGGTGTCAGCGCCCCGCCCTGTATAAGTAATGCCGTCACTTTCAATCCTGATCAAAACCTCGCCCAGGGCATCGATGCCCTCGGTTATGGAACTCACGGTAAACTCGGTTAGCACGTTACGTACCCTTACGATACGGTTTATCGCCTTATAAACCGCATCTACAGGACCGGTGCCCAGCGCGGCATCGGCAACCAGTTCTTTATTAGGGCCCACGAGCCTTACAGTAGCGGTGGGCATGCTGTGATTGCCGCAGGAAACGCCCACATGATCCAGGTGATAAACTTCGGACGTTGTTCGTATTTCCTCCCCGATGAGTGATTGGATATCACGGTCGGTGATTTTTCGCTTTTTATCCGCCAGTTCCTTGAATGACTTGAAGGCGTGGTTGAGTGCTTCCTCATCGAGTGAGTAACCCATTTCTATCAGCCTTTCTTTGAAAGCATGGCGGCCGCTGACCTTGCCCAAAACAAGCGCGCTTGCCGGTACGCCCACTTCCCTGGGATTCATGATTTCGTATGTATTGGCTTTCTTAATAATGCCGTCCTGGTGAATGCCGGACTGGTGACGGAACGCATTGGCGCCCACAACAGCTTTATTCTGCTGCACGATAAAACCCGTTAGATCGCTGACCATTCTGCTGGTTTTAAAGATCTGGCTGGAATCAATATTGGTTGTCACCTGATACAAATCATTGCGGGTTTTAAGCGCCATTACGATCTCTTCCATCGCGGCGTTGCCGGCGCGTTCACCGATGCCGTTAACGGTGCATTCGATCTGCCTGGCGCCCTTGCGAACGGCTTCCAGGCTGTTAGCTACCGCCAGACCCAGGTCGTTGTGGCAATGGACGCTGATTCTTGCCTTGGATATATTGGGCACATTTTTAAAGATGCCTTCGATCAATTTGCCGAATTCCGATGGGATGGAGTAACCGACGGTATCCGGTATATTGACGGTGGTGGCTCCTGCATCGATGACCGCTTCAATAATCCGGTAGAGAAATTTGGTATCGGTCCTGGTGGCATCCATGGGCGAGAATTCGATGTTGTCGGTATATTTTTTAGCGTGGGCCACCGATTTTTTGGCCATCTTCAGTACATCTTCCTGGCTTTTTTTCAGCTGGTGGGTCAGGTGCACACCGGAAGTAGAAAGGAATATGTGTATCATGCCTTTTTTTGCCGGCTTAACAGCTTCCCATGCCCTGTCTATAGCCTCATCATTGGCGTGACTCAGGGCGCAGATTGTAGAGTTGCGAATCTCTTTCGCAATCAGGCGGACGGCATCGAAATCACCCTGTGAGGTAATAGGGAACCCGGCCTCGATGATATCCACTCCCAGCTTTTCAAGCTGCCTTGCGATATCGAGCTTTTCCTGGCCATTCAGGCTGGTTCCGGCCGCCTGCTCGCCGTCACGTAAAGTTGTATCGAATATCAATACCTTATCTGTTTTCATACCACTCCCACAAACCGGCTTAAATTGAAAGCCGGCACTTATTATTCTTTTATTTGGTAGTTGTTATTACTTGAGCCATGGCATCATACCGCGCAGCTTCTTGCCCACGATCTCGATCTGGTGTTCAGCCTCCCTGCGTTTAAGCGCATTGTAAACCGGCCGGTTAGCCTGATTTTCCAGTATCCATTCCCTGGCGAAGCTGCCGTTCTGCACTTCCTCAAGGATTTCACGCATTTCTTGCTTCACCATATCGTTGATAACCTGCGGACCGCGGGTATAATCGCCGTATTCGGCAGTATCGCTGACGGAATAGCGCATGAAAGCCATGCCGCCCCTGTGGATCAGGTCTACGATAAGCTTCATTTCGTGCAGGCATTCGAAATAGGCGATCTCCGGCTGATAACCCGCCTCGACCAGCGTTTCGAAGCCGGCCTTGATTAACGCGGTTACACCGCCGCAGAGCACTGCCTGTTCACCGAAAAGGTCGGTCTCAGTCTCTTCCTTAAACGTGGTCTCAATGACTCCCGCCCTGGCGCAGCCGATGCCCCTGGCGTAAGCCAGCGCCTGCTCCCTGGCTTTTCCTGAAGCATCCTGATGGACGGCGATGATCGCCGGTGGCCCCGATTTCTCGGTATAGAGCTGTCTGACCATGTGGCCGGGGCACTTGGGGGCAATCATAGTCACATCGATGTAATCAGGCGGCACGATCTGTCCATAATGGATGTTGAAGCCATGCGCAAACATGAGTGTTTTACCCTTGGCAAGCTGGTCTGCGATAGCTTCCTTATATACTTTTGCCTGAAGTTGATCGGGGACGAGCATCACGATCACATCGGCTCTCTTAGCCACATCCGCCGCGTCTGATACATCGAAACCGGCCTTTTTTGCCGCTCTGTGTCCTTCGCTACCTTTAGCCTCCGCCACAATGACGTTCAGGCCGCTGTCACGTAAATTTTGAGCATGGGCATGGCCCTGGCTGCCGTAGCCGACAATGCCAATGGTCTTGCCCTTTAATAATGTCAGGTTTGCATCTTTGTCATAATAGATCTTCATTATGATCCCTCCTGTTAAATAATAGTATTAAATTTTGGTATAGGCAGTTTCCATGGAGTCTGAATTTACCTACCAGTTAGGCAGGTTTTCTTCTTCCTCAGAAAGCACATGTTCCACGACGTGCCTGAGAGGCTTGTTTTCTTCGATAGTAAGCGGGCCTGCGCCTCCCCGGGGTAGTGCGATTGTTCCCGTCCTCGACAACTCCCTGATGCCGAAACCACGAAGCAGTTCAATAAGAGTGTCCACCTTTTCCTGGTTGCCGGTAGCCACGATTATGAGGGAATCCGGCGATACATCTACAATATTGGTTCGGAAAATATCCGCTATCTGTATGATTTCACTGCGTGTTGCGGCGCTGGCCTTTACTTTAATCATCGCCATCTCGCGTTCGACCGGGTTTTCGTAAGTGATATCGGAGATCCTGATAACTTCAACCACGCGGTCGAGCTGCTTCCTGACCTGCTCTACCTTGGCGTCATCACCTTCCACGACAATGGTCATGCGCGAAAGGTTCGGAATCTCGATGTGGCCCACGGCGATGCTTTCAATATTGAAATTGCGCCTGCGCAGTGTGCTGGCTATGCGGTTCAGCACACCCGGTTTATCCTGAACCAGTGCCACTAATATGTGTTTCCTAGTCAATTGATATTCTCCCTGCTCTTAACGTACCTATTTCTTCAAGCTTCCGGTCGGGCTTGGCATCTCCAAAAATTCAACCAGCGTTTTGCCCGGAGGAACAAAGGGGTAGACGTTCTCTTCGGGCTCTACCACGAACTCTATCAGGAATGGTCCTTTATGTTCCATGGCCTTTTCAATGGCAGGCCGGACGTCTATTTTCTTACTTACCTTGACGCCCTTAATGCCGTATGCTTCGGCGATCTTGACGAAGTCCGGATTGTAAAGCTGGGTGCCGAAGTAGCGCTTATTGTAGATTAGCTCCTGCCACTGTCGTACCATGCCCAGCCAGCCGTTATTCATCACGGCGATGTTGATATCCAGGTTTTCCTGTACCATGGTGGCAAGCTCCTGAACGGTCATCTGGAAGCCGCCGTCACCGCAGACGCACCACACAGTCTCGTGGGGAGCGCCGACCTTGACTCCGATGGAGGCCGGTAAACCGAAGCCCATGGTACCCAGACCTCCCGAAGATATGAAGCTGTTGGGCTTATCATAGAAGAAATATTGAGCAGCCCACATCTGTTGCTGTCCGACGTCGGTGACTATGATCGTATCTCCTTTGGTAGCTTCGTATATCTGCCTGATAATATACTGCGGTAGTACACCTTCGTGTTCCCTTATTTCGGTTGCCGGGTGCATGGTCCTCCATTCATTAAGCTGGGAAAGCCATGCCACATGCTCACGTTTGGTAATTTGCTTGTTCATTACCTGAAGCACGTTCTTAATGTCGCCCACTATGGGGATATCTGCGTTCAAATTTTTCCCGATCTCAGCGGCGTCGATATCGATGTGTATAATTTGTGCCTGCGGGGCAAACGCGCTGACCACACCGGTAGCCCTGTCATCGAACCTCATACCGATAGCGATAACAAGGTCGGAATGATGTATGGCTTTGTTGGCGTAGCCCATGCCGTGCATTCCCAGCCAGCCGTAGCTGAGCACGTGAGATTCAGGGAAGCAGCCGATGCCGAGGAATGTTGTTACCACCGGGATCTGCGATTTCTCGGCCAGTTCCTTCAGTTCCGGAAAGGCTCTGGAGATATTCACACCGTGGCCGGCAATGATGACCGGACGCTCCACGGTATTGATCAGATCGGTGGCCTTTTTTATCTGCGAGGGATGACCGAAAAGCTTGGGTTTGTAGCCGGGAAGGTCGATCTTCTCCGGGAAGATAAATTCGGTTTTGGCCTGCAGCACGTCCCTGGGTATATCCAGCAGCACGGGTCCCGGTCTGCCGGTTTGAGCGATGTGAATGGCCTCCCTGACGTATGTTGCCAGGTCACCCGCATCAAGGACGAGGTGATTGTACTTGGTAATGGGAATGGTGATGCCCGTTATATCGACTTCCTGGAAGGCATCCTTGCCGATAAAAAAAGTGGGCACCTGCCCCGTGATAGCCAGTACGGGCACCGAATCAAGATAGGCGTTAGCGATGCCGGTGACCAGGTTGGTGGCGCCCGGTCCGGACGTAGCTATGCAGACTCCTACTTTCCCTGTTACCCTTGCATAGCCATCGGCTGCATGGGCTGCGCCCTGCTCATGCCTGACCAGTATATGCCTGAGCTCCGGGTATTTGGGAAGCGTATCGTATAGAGGCAGCAACACACCTCCGGGGAATCCGAAAACAACTTCCACTCCCTCTTTAAGCAGGCATTCACATAGTATCTCTGCACCGGTCTTCATCATATATCTTGATAACTCCCCATTATTTGAATACGGCGCCTTCGCTGGCAGGCCCGACCTGTTCAATATATCTTTTCAGGTATCCGCTCTTAATCTTGGATTTAAATACGGGCACGCTCTTCAACCTTCGCTTTATCTCGGCCTCGCTTACCATTAATTCAAGCTTACGCGCCGGTATATTGATACTTATCATATCGCCGTTTTTCACCGCGGCTATCGGGCCGCGTTCTGCAGCTTCAGGTACAACATGTCCGATGGCGGCGCCGCTGGTGCCTCCTGAGAACCGTCCGTCCGTTATCAGTGCCACGGAACTTTCCAGTCCCATACCGCTGAGCAGGGATGTAGGCGTTAGCATTTCCCTCATGCCGGGTCCGCCGCGAGGTCCTTCATACCTGATGACCACCACGTCGCCCTTCTTGATTTTGCCACTCATGATACCTTTGGTGGCTTCCTCTTCATTGTTGAAGACTTTAGCCGGCCCTTTATGCTTCATCATTTTGGGATCGACAGCCCCGCTCTTTACCACTGCACCGCCGGGCGCCAGGTTGCCGAAAAGTATGGCTATGCCGCCGGTTTTAGAGTAAGGTTTGGAGAAAGGCCGGATGACCTTGTGATTCCTTACCCTGGCATTCCTGTAGATACTCGATAACGGCTTGAGTGTTACCGTTTTGGTATTGCCGTTCA
>JAPLHI010000154.1 GCA_026389695.1 Chloroflexota bacterium | reverse complement strand
CCCAGAGCAACGAATATCACTTTTGTCTGGTTGTAACGCGCAAAACTGAGCATGTTATTTTGCTGATCAAACGGGCGCACGGGACCGAGGAAACGCTGGCTGAACAACCCGTTTCCGCCGGACGGCTTTATCTCAAGGTGGAGGCACATAGGCAGGCCTACAATTTTTATGTCGCCGATGAACCGGCCCGGGAACCACGCAATATCTGTGATTGGCGCCCGGTCGCCGAAAACGTCGATGGACGCATTTTAAGCACACCCGTTGCCGGCGGCTTTTTGGGAGCTTTCATTGGCATGTATGCCAGCAGCAACGGTTTACTGAGCACGAATAGAGTCGATTTCGATTGGTTTGAATATACAGGGCTCGATGAAGCTTGACCTAGAGTGTTTGAAGGATGAGTCTCGTGATAACGACTTCATTTGTGCACTGCCCGGAATATTTGATCCGATGATTGCTCTACACCGCGTTCTCTTGATTCTGCCTGTTGCCTTGCTCCTCTTGTCTGCTTGTGAGGCTCCGACAACTCCGGTTGCGTCAACCGGTCTCCCGGCTACCCCCGGCATGGTTGTTTCTTCGCCGGCTTCTGTCAAATCTTTCGAGACTGGCATCTATCGCGATCTCTTCCAGGAATACCTTGCCAGATCGGATACCGAAGTGCAGGCAAAGCTGCAGGCAACCTGGCAGCAGCTCTTTTATGGCGACAATGACACGCAACGCATTTACTACCCGGTCGGTGAGGACATGGCGTACATCGAAGATGTCGGCAATAGCGATGTACGCACGGAGGGCATGTCTTACGGCATGATGATCGCGGTCCAGCTCGATAAGCAGTCCGAATTCGACCGCATCTGGAAGTGGGCGAAGGCTTATATGTACCAGACCAGCGGCCCCTTTAAGGGCTATTTCGCCTGGCATTGTTTCACGGACGGAAAACAACTGGCTGCCAATCCCGCTTCGGATGGTGAGGAGTGGTTTGTGACGGCGTTGTTCTTTGCCTCCAGTCGTTGGGGGGATAGGGAAGGGATCTTCAATTACAGGCAGCAGGCGCAGGCCATCCTCGACACGATGCGCACCAAGACGGCGGAGGACAACGGGGTCGCCACCGACATGTTCGATCCCAATGAAAAACAGGTGGTCTTCGTCCCAAGCGGTCATAATGCCTCTTTTACCGACCCGTCCTATCATTTACCGGCTTATTATGAACTGTGGGCGCGCTGGGCCGATAAGGATAACCAGTTCTGGGCGGATGCCGCTGGCACCAGTCGTGCCTTTTTCAAAGACGCTGCCACCCTGCAGACCGGTTTGATGGCTGATTACACCAATTTCGATGGGACGCCCCACGGGAGTGACGATCACAAGGATTTTCGCTTTGATGCCTGGCGCACCCTTTCCAACGTTGCCGTGGACTACGCCTGGTTCGGCACCGATTCGTGGCAGGTGCAGCAATCGGAGCGGGTGCTGGCCTTCCTGGCCTCGCAGGGCTTGGATTCCTACCCAAACCAGTATTCTCTGGACGGTAAAGCACTTTCGGGAGAACATTCACCCGGCCTGGTCTCCATGGCGGCGGTGGCGGCTCTGGCAGCCAGTCCGGATACTGGCAGGCCCTTTGTCCAGGCCTTGTGGGATACACAGATCCCATCCGGTAAATGGCGCTATTATGACGGGATGCTGTACATGCTGGGTTTTTTGCATGTCAGTGGAAACTTTCAGATTTATGGCCCCAAATGAAAAGAGATTGAGAAAAACGCCCAACCCCCTTTTCCTTTTGGAGAACCATTCACCAATGGTTGCGAACCCAAGCTCGGGATTAATGATGTGTCTGGAACTGGAGTTTTATGGAAGATCTTGATTCTGCAATTCGTAAAAACAGAACTATAAATGCCACCGTCACTCTTACTCATGATGGATCACCCGTGATTCATCATGACATCCTGGTGAAACAGAAGAATCATCAATTCCTGTTCGGCAGCAATTGGGGGGAAAGTACAATTGCCCTGGTAAATGGGGATTTATCGGGTAAAGAAATGGAGCAGGCCGAACTGCGTAACGAGCGTTTTCTAAACCTGTTCAATCAAGTTACATTGCCGTTATACTGGGGACGCTTCGAGCCTGAACGCTGGCGACCACAGACACAATGCTTACTCAATGTTGCCCGCTGGTATAAAGAGCATGGTTGCACGGTCAAGGGCCACCCCTTATGCTGGCACACACTGACACCAGACTGGTTGCTATCGATGAATAACCGCGAGATTCTACAGGCCCAGGTGGAGCGCATACAACGGGAAGTATCTGAATTTGCGGGAGCGATAGATCAATGGGATGTTGTCAATGAGGCGGTCATCATGCCTGTTTTCGACCGTTATGATAATGGGATTACGCGTCTGTGCAAGGAACTTGGACGCATTCAGTTGATCCGGACAATGTTTGAAACGGCACGTGCAACCAACCCGAAGGCCACGTTGTTATTAAAT
>JAPLHI010000160.1 GCA_026389695.1 Chloroflexota bacterium | reverse complement strand
GATCAGAGCGCGTTGGCAGTTATGAATGTGAGTTCCATTTCTCTTGCTCCATTGTCCGGAATGGAAGCCCTGGAATATGATACTTTATCGGATGTAATCGGATCCAAACCGTGGATCTCAATTATGTGCAGGTTTAATGATCAAGTTATTGAACCCAAGAACCTGGCATATTTTCAGGGAATGTATGCGAATGTAAAACCCGGGTTGGATCATTACTGGCGTGAGCTGTCATATGATACTGCCAATGTTGCCGGGAGCAATGCTGATGGTTGGTTTGTGTTGCCTCATCCGGAGGCGTACTATAACCCCAGCGACACTCTCGGGGGAACAAATCTGAATTTATTAGCCACCGATTGTACTGCCGCGGCGGATGCCAGTGTAAATTTCGCGCTGTATCAAAATGGCGGTATAAATATGATGTTTAACACCGATTTTGATAATGGCTATGCCTCGGGTGGAAGTAAGTATATGACTCTGGACGGGGTGAGCAAAGTATGGAGAACGACCTGGGAACCGCCATGGGCATATGCTTCTATATCGGTCATTGCACACGAAATGGGGCATGGCTTCGGACTGCCGCACTCTTCCGGTGCATATGGGGCGACTTACGACAACGCCTGGGATGTGATGAGTAAGGATCGTTATAATTGTGCTGCAGCCAGCGACCCCACCTATGGCTGCATGGCACAGCACACCATTTCCTACCATAAGGACATTTTGGGTTGGATCCCTGCCGGGCAAAAATTTACCGCCGGGCAAAATACCAATACCACGATCACGTTGGAACAGCTGGCCTTACCAACAAACAGTAACTATAAAATGGCGCAGATCCCAATTAATGGGTCCAGCACCCATTTCTATACTGTGGAAGTCCGGCGGCAGACCGGATACGATGTCAAATTACCGGGGCAGGCTGTGGTAATCCACGAAGTAGATACTACCCGTAGCAGACCAGCCTATGTGATCGACGCAGATGGGAATGGCAATACGGCGGATGCTGGTGCGATGTGGACCGTTGGGGAGACATTCTCAGATCCAGCCAATAGCATTACTGTTTCCATCTCCTCAGCGACAGCTACGGGGTTTCAAGTCTCAATCATTACCCTGCCTTTCCGGACCATCTCCGGCTATGTGCGCACAAGCACCGGAACTGGCATCAGTAATGTGGTGATGAATGGCATGCCTCACATTCCCGCTACCGATGCAAATGGCTATTACAGCGATCAGGTGATCAATGGCTGGTCCGGCACGATCACGCCCTCCAAGGCCGGGTATGTCTTCTCGCCTACCAGCCGGACGTATAGCAATATCCAGGGGGACCAGACGGACCAGAACTACACGGCGACCTTAAACTACCAGATTTATTTGCCGATGATCATCCATAACTGATCGGCATTGCCTCTTCCTCTCCCTAATCCTGGCCTTCAGTCTGAGTCATTTGGTGCAGACTCATACGCGGGATGAGCATATTTCGATCGAGAAGTACTACCGCCCGGCGGAGATTCTCGAGGCTGCGGTGCAGCGGTTGAGCAGGGGATGGTCCCAACCTGCAAGCGTAAATACCTTGCCAGTAGCAAGAACGCCTTCTCCGCTGCCCGCATTACAGATGGTCGTGATGGATATTTCGTTCATGGTTCCTCCTTGGAATCAAGAAAACGCACAAGACGGGTTTGATAAGATGTCGTGTCCACATTTCTACTCTTGGATATATCAAGCACAGCTGAAAATGTGGTCGAACACGGATATTCGCCCCGGAGCTATCACTTCAGCCTTTATAAATACACCCTTTGTTCATTTTTGACTCTCTCCTCCCTTACAATTAGGCAGTAGCACTCCCGTAGGTAATTTTGGGGTATTCGTGCCACGGGGTATTAGTTCGCTCGATCCCCTAAATAGTTCAAACTGAAGTAGTTCCACTGAATTTGCTGAAGCTGGCGGTAAGGCAGGTGATCCGGGAGAATGCGTTCAATGATGCGCCGCTGCCTGGTGTGGCGCGAGCGCAGGCGGTTCGGGCTGGACAGGCAAGGTAGACTGGCCTGATGCTGCCGGGTACCAATTCCAATTGAAGTTGAATTGTTTGAGAGAAAGTCGTTGGTCTTGCCAATATCCAAAACACACCAACCGTGCATGTTACAGACACCCTTCACGTTACTGCCCATTGTAATAAGTATCACAATGAGTATAATAATAGTTGTCTAAACGTAACTACTCAGCCAGCTGAGACGAAAGAAGGTAAGTAAGGCATTCCTGCAAGTGCCAATCGCAAAGCATCCAAGACTTGCTGCCCATTCTTGCGGGATGTTGAAATGTAGCCTCGGATCTGGCAGAACAGGTCGCCGCCTTCTTTTGAGCGAAAACAACCGGATATTTTTTGCTTCACTTTCATCATACGAATATCGCGTTCCGCCTGATTATTGTCGAATGGAACCTTAAAATCGCACATAAAAGCCAGCACAGACTCTTTATGGTCCCGAAACTCATCCAGAAGGTTCCTGGCCGGGCTCTGCTTGATCCGTCCCCGCTTTTTAGGCTGATCTTCTGGCCGTTCAGGTGGGGCATTGGCCCGTAAACCCTGTTTCACCAAACGATCGTAGCGGTGTTCGAAGGCAATCTGCTGTTCGGAGGACAGGCAAGTCAGAGAGGCCAGCTGGGCAGTATCCACTGCTTCTTTCATTTCCACTAGCAGATCGGCCAACTCGGTCACCCAGGCTTGCGGATAGCGCTCTTCCAAGAACTTCAACCTGCGTAAGTGATGGGCATTGCACAGCCCGTGCAGAACGGGATACTTGAAGTAAGATTTCCAGCCATCATGAATAGCACGGCCTTTCAGATCAGGCAAGATCCCGATCGCATCCATCGCTGGTTGCCCGCGCCGTGTATGCATCGCATAGTAGGTCAGCAGTGCTGTGCTCGCTGAATGCAGCCAATGCAGCTTGCCTTCGACCCGTGCTCCGGTTTCATCAAAATGCACTGTCGCTTCCTTCTCGGTCAGATGCTTCTTGATGGCTGCGTTGCCCGGCTCGACCTGTTCAGCAACTTCCTGGCAGGCTTCCAGGATGATCCCTTCAGACAGCGCCTGCCCATACAACTCTTCAAAAACCTCACCGGTCCGCTCCAGGGGCAGTAACTGATACTGGTTGAAGTAGACCGCCTGCGCTTTGATCTCCGGCCCATATTGCACCGGCTGGGTGACACCTTCAGGAAAATCCGCCTTGCTGATCTCACCACAGTACGGACAGCGCTTGATCTCGGCTTGATGCTCTGTCACTTCTATGTGGACTCTTGGCACATCAAATACTTGTCGCTTTTCCATCCCACTGGCTTCAACCTCTTCCAACGACCTCTGACAGTGATGACAATGGTTCACGCAATGCACTTCTTCCCGGTCTGGATGCTCAACAGCTCTGAGTGTATGTCCTGCATGACCCGGCTGCCCCCCGCTTTTCCTTCTGTGGCGTTTACGCAGACTCTTGGGCGACGGTTTGTTCAACCCATCACTGGAGGGCGGTTTACCACTGTTGCTGCTGTTCTTGGCCAGCCGATCTTCCAGGGCCTGCAGCCTAGCGGCCAGGAGCTTGAAATTGTCGGTCAGCTTGCGAACCAACTCTATCACTGCCTCTTCTCCCTGCTGATAGGCTCGTCTCACGTCTTCGTCGTTCGGGAGTTCGTATGGTTCCATGACCCTGATTATCCATAATTATTCCCGTTTATGCTAGAATCATTCGTACCTATTTGTTAATGACAATTGACTCCAATTAAGCCTGACTCGGCAACCTTAATTAATGACTTTTGACTCAGATAGCTGAGTAGTTACAAAAAATAAATGTAAAACCCTTTGATAGCGAGAAGGAAACAAAGGATTGCATTGAAAAGCCTTTAAGGGGACTCGGTATTCGAACACAAGATATTTTTGACGTTGAGACATATTCAGAGATTGAAGCAATACACAACTTATCTGGAGGAAGACCCTACGAAATTCAACTCATTTGTCACCAGTTATTCAAGAGAGTTCAACAGGGCAAAGCTTC
>JAPLHI010000110.1 GCA_026389695.1 Chloroflexota bacterium | reverse complement strand
TGATTGGCTGCAGTCACAACATCGATATGGCCGTACATCAGTAGAGGTGGTGCTAAACCCTGGCCGGGAAGACGGGCTAAAAGATTGGGCCGGGCCGGTTCGGCGCTGATGATCGTGTTCTGAATGCCCGCCCAGTCCAATAAATTCTTTATGTAATTGATACAGGGAGCCTCATTACCGGGTGGATTGGTTGTATTAAAATGAATAAGATACTGTAATATCTCAGCAGGACGTTCGTAAATTGTAGACTGGTCACCGGCAGATGAATTCATCATTAATGTCTTTCAGAATAAAATTTAATAGTAACATGCCTGTGAGGATTATATGCATCATTTTAATGGATGCCCAATGCGGTGTCCAGATTCCGATATCGCAGTTCAGCTTTAATGCGGGCATATAACCAAATTGACTAAAAGCGTGTACAAATCTATTATTACCTAAATGCTGCTTTTTAATACTCAGCGGAATAAGTTTGAGCTATGCAATTAAACATAAAAGATATCTGGAATGATCTGAGAGTTTCCCTGTTTCTGGTTTACAAAGCTATCACCAGGGGAAACAAGTTCACACTGATTCTTACCATCCTGGTCACTACGCTCGCCTTCATTAATATAATTTTCATCTCGTCCATTATGAACGGCGCTATCAGCAAGGCATACCAGCAGGCGAAAGAAAACTATGTTTCAAATATCGTTGTTCTGCCTGGAATTGATGAGAAATATATCAGCCAGGTAAGCCAGCTAAAGACACAGATTAATACACTTCCCGGGGTGATCAGCTGCTGTTCACGATATGCGGCGCAGGGTGTACTCAGGTATGACCCGGATAAAGACGGTAATGATGTCAAGGAAAAAGCCTGGAATATCAAATCGATAAATCCGGAAGAAGAGGTCAAGGTTACTAACCTGCAGAACTATATAGTGGAGGGTCGCTATCTTGAGGAGACCGATCGAGATCAGATACTTTTGGGCAGGGAGATATCCGGCGGCTATGGCGCCAGCTTTGAGCTTTCTTCGCTAAAAGGAGCCAGGGCTGGTGAAGAGATCACAGTCATCTACGGCAATGGTGTGAAACGAACCTATACTATCAAAGGTATTTACAATACCATGTTCCCGCTGGCCGACCTTAATGTCTATGTAACCGAGAAAGAAATGGAATCGGTTCTGCAGTTACATAACCGGGCCTCGGAGATACTGGTAAAAACGGATGCTTCTGTCCCGGAGAAAGTGTATATAGAACGCCTCAGGCAAATGGGGATTGAGAACGAACAGATAAACATCTGGTTTGAATTTATCGGCTATATCAGCGGTTTGACGCAGACATTCGATACCATCAAAGGGATAATAACGTTCATCGGGTTACTGGTTGCCGGAATCACTATTTTCATTGTTATCTTCATAGCTACTGTAAACCGGCGCAGGCAGATTGGAATACTTAAGGCTATCGGCATGAAAGAACGCATCATCATAATGTCCTATATCTTTCAGGCAGTTTTTTATGCGCTGTTTGGAGTTACCGCCGGATTGCTCATTGTAAATTTTTTACTGGTGCCTTACTTTATGAGGCATCCCTTCCCCATGCCCATCGGCCTGGTAAGCCTGGCGCTGGTCAACCGTGACCTGGCGGTAAGTGTTTTCAGCATGATACTGGTAAGTATAGTGGCCGGCTTCATACCGTCGTGGATGGTTACGAGGCAAAATATCATTAAAGCGATCTGGGGCTGAATTATGAGCATTATAAGTGTCAGCGGACTGAAAAAAACCTTCGATGGCGCAGTTCCTGTGGAAGCGTTGAAGGGGCTGGACTTTGCGATTGAAGAGGGGGAGTTTCTGGCCATTATGGGACCAAGCGGATCAGGTAAATCTACACTTCTTCACATGCTGGCGCTATTGGACGACCCGACATCAGGCGCTATCATCGTAGACGGCACGGATATTTCCAGACTATCGTCATCGCAAAAAACTTCTTTCAGGCTGAATAAGCTGGGCTACGTCTTCCAGGAATATGCCCTTTTGCCCGAGCTAAATGCTCTGGAAAACGTTTATTTGCCGTTAATGATGCTGGGCGCCACTGTAAAAGGATATGAAAAAGCTGCAAGAGAGATGCTGGAGACTGTGGGGCTGGGCAAACGGTCAAATCACCTCATCAGCCAGATGTCCGGAGGAGAGCAGCAGAGGGTAGCTATTGCCCGTGCTCTGGTAAATAAGTCTAAAATCCTCTTTGCCGACGAACCCTGCGCCAATTTGGATACGAGGAACTCGGAGATTGTCATGAGACTGCTGCGTCAGCTCTGCGAAGAATTTAAGCAAACCATTATTATGGTCACGCATGAGTCGGAACACAGGCAACATGCCGACCGTATTTTATGGATTAAGGACGGACTGTTGGACAGGGAAGAGAAGCTGAGATAGCATAAAAGCAGGTGGTTATGAAACTCTGGAATATCGGTTTAATATTGCTGATTCTGGGAACCGGCAGCTCCCTTTCGTGTGTTAATAAAGAATACACGTATCAGGAAACCTACTACGTTACCGAGAACCGGACGCAATATTATACAGAAAACTATACGGAAATAGAAAAAATCCCTGCGCAATCCGGGGAAGACATAATAGAGTCGTACGACTGGTACAACCAGGGGACTACAGGTTTCGGATGGGGAGGATGGCCGGCATCTTATTATTTAGTCAGCGAACCTTTCTGGTATTTTTATTACCAGTTGCCATCGCACGGCAGCAGTTCTATAGAAATCGTTACTAATACGGCGTTTAAAGATATCAAGGTTTATGAGATGAAACGTATTGAGGAATTTGCCCGCAATACCTTTTACCCGCCCGGTTATGCGGAACAACAATACGGGGAATGGCTGAACTCAATTCGTTATGAAATACAGGCATCGAGACTGATCCGGGAGTTTGCTACCGGTAATGATGAATATAAGATTCAAATCGATACAACAGGCATTAAAGACTTATCAATTTTTATTGCAGGAAATACGGGCGGTGAGTTTGCTTCTTTCGGATCACTTCGCTTAAATTGGACTGATTTCAGAGAAAAAGAGGTGATAAAACAAAGGACGTTTCCATATCAAGTACCGGTAACGGTAGAGAAAAAGCGTGATGTAACAAGAACGATAAGAGTACCTTTTTGGGAGAAGGACAGGTAATAAAAGGCCCCTCCCCATCTTTGGGGAGGGGCTTGGAATGAGGCTACCTCAACAGAGGATATATGAATTATAGCAAACCAAACTGTACGCCTGGCAAATTCTGCTTCAAAAACCTTCTTAAACAGGGCTCCGGTCTTCTGGTCAACCAGCTATTTCTAAAAATGATTAAGGTGGAAAGAGCCACAATCCGGTACCTGGCAGATATTGGTTGATCCTAGTCTGTATTCAACCAGGCAAAGGAAATGATTTTAATCACTATAACTGCTGTTCAGGAGCTCAATCTCTGCTGCTAAGATCGCAGCAAGGTCCTTTTCAGGTACCTTAGAACCTCTCATGCCTTCCCCGGCAATGACCAGGCTGTGTTTAGAGTGTGATTTAACGTCTTCCCTGTCAACGCAGGCGCGCTGGCAACCGCAAAGGATTATAAGTATGTCAATATGCGGGTCATCGTGCGGGACAAATTCATAGGATTCCTGCCGGGCGATGAACCTGCGTACTTCAGAGCCAAGCGCGGACAGGTCAATTTCGGGGTTGCATGACCCGCAGAATTTAAGCCCTATCCTGATTTTGCGGTTGCCTCGTGTTATTTTCTTCAGCAGACGAAGAATGGTTGCTTACCAATTTTGGCAAGCTTTTCTGCCAGCCTCTTTTTGCGTTCCAGGTTGCCGCGCCTTTCAATCATGATCTTTTGTGCCTGGGGTGAACCTGCACCATGCATAGATTCAGCAAGAGCCGTGCCACAGGTCATGGCATCGATCAACCTGATAAGGCGCATCCTGGTTTCAGCCGGAACATCGGCGGCACCTGTCATGTATTTATCGACCCATTTGCCAACCGTAGGATCATGCAAGTCGAATTCCGACGGCATGGTAGCGAGCAATCCACCGGTGATATCGTGGGCCAGACGTGCGATTTCGTAAACATTGCGTGTAACATTGAGCTTGGCGATATTGGCAAGCAGCGGATCTGCCTGGTAACAGCCTGCCGGCTGGGCAAAACCCTGGCAGGAGCAGGCGATTGAGCAGCAGTAAATAGTCTCAGCCAGGTGTATCATCTCTGCCAGCTTGTCCTTAACATGGGAAGCTTTAGTCGTTCCCTGGGCTTCGGTCAGGGCGTATACGGCCCCGACCAGGACATCGGCAAGCCCGCCCTTGCAGCCGCCGTAATTCTGCCTGTGGAAAGTGGCAAACCTCTCCACAAGCTCGCCGGCGAACTCATATTCGCCGCACATGAATACATGCTCATTGGGAACGAAGACTTTATCAAAGACAATTAATGCTTCGCCCCCCACGCAGCCGTATTCGGCGTTACCCTGATCCATGGAGCACTCACATTTACGGGTATCATTAGACTGACGTCCGAAGATATGGACCAATCCCGGCGCGTCAATGGGGACGTAGAAACAGACAGCATAGTCTTTATCCTCTGCCTTCATTGCTGATGTAGGCATGACCAGGTGGCCGTGGGAATTTACCGCGCCCGTGATGTGGGCCTTGGCGCCGCTAACCACGATGCCGTCCTTCTTTTTCTCAACAACGTGTACATACAAATCAGGATCTTTCTGCTGGCTGGGTGAGAGCCGGCGGTCGCCCTTGGGGTCGGTCATGGCCCCGGACGGCATGAGGTCTTTGCTCTGAATCATCTTAACAAAATTCTTGAAACGCTCGTGGTAATTGGTACCGAATTTTTTATCAATATCATAGGTGATGGAGTATGTAGCGTTCATGCCGTCGAATCCCACACACCTCTGGAAGCAACTGCCCGTCTGCTGACCGATGGCGCGCAGCATTTTAACTTTCTTAACCAGGTCATCGTGGTTCTGATGAATATGAGTAAAACGATTGATCTTCTCCCCTGTGAGGTGGGATTTGGTGGAGCATAGTTCCTCGAACTCGGGTGCTATGGCCATCTCATAGGTTAGAGCAGCGGCGTTTACATGCGGGATAAACGCCGGGTGGGTGGTGACATTATCAATTTTTTCTCCCATGTAATAGATTACGGGATTGATTTTCTTCAAGCTATCCTTGTATTGCTTACCTGTCATCTGGGCCATAATATGTACCTCCAGTTAATTTTAGATATGCAGCATTTATAATAGTGTTGCCAGAAAAATAATTATACAACAAAAGCGGTTATCTATTGATATAGTACAGAGTGAGGTCAACCAGGGCTTGCAGCAAATCCTTCACTATTTTTCTGGTAGATTCGTCGATAAGCTTGCCCTTGTCATCGAATTTCTGGGCTGCGACTGTCACAAAGCCCTCGGGCTTGGTAACGCCGTGCACCTCAAGAAAAATAAAGGATTGCCTGAGATGGTACTGCGCTCTTGATCCTCCGAGCATCCCTGTCGAGGCACTCATCAAAGCAACGGGCTTGCCCGGCCATACGCTGTCTCCATACGGCCTGGAAGCCCAGTCAATCGCATTTTTGAGGACGCCGGGTACAGAGTAATTGTATTCAGGTGTTACGATCAGTACCGCGTCTGCTTCCCGGATTTTAGATTTGAATTCCCTGACCTTCTCCGGCATTGTGTTTTCCATGTCCTGGTTAAAAGGGGGGATCCCTTCAAGGTTGAAGATTTCCAGCGTTACATTTTCAGGCAAAAGCTCAGTGGCAGCGCGCAATAGCGCCCTGTTATAAGAACCTGTCCTGAGACTGCCTGCAAAACCGAGGATGTGCAGCTTTCCTTCCATTTCAACCTCCCTTAACTCAAATATTA